>PASS01000058.1 GCA_002712165.1 Fidelibacterota bacterium | reverse complement strand
TAAAGCCTTCGTGGCCGTGAACTGCGCTGCAATTCCAGGCGAATTACTCGAATCTGAATTATTCGGCCACGAAAAAGGATCTTTCACCGGTGCGGTCGCGCGAAGGATTGGTAAGTTTGAGGAATCTAGTGGTGGCACCTTGCTACTAGATGAAATCGGAGAAATGGACCTGCGCCTCCAAGCAAAGCTTCTGCGTGCCGTTCAAGAACGCGAGATCAATCGCGTTGGGTCTAATAATTCAATCAAAGTTGATGTTCGTATTCTTGCAACCTCCAATCGCAACATGGAAGACGAGGTTAGAGCGGGAAAATTTCGTGAGGATCTATTCTTCCGTCTTAACGTTGTGAAACTTACTGTTCCACCATTACGAAGTCGTCCCAAGGATATTGAAATTCTTGCTAAATATTTTTCCAAAAGCTGCGCCGAGGAAAATGCGATCCCCGTCCGGACGATTACACCAGAAGCTATAACAGCTCTTAAGGATCATAATTGGCCTGGTAACGTGCGTGAGCTTGAGAATACGATTCACCGGGCAGTCCTACTTGCCTCAGGTGAAAAAATTTCAGCTGAAGCTATAATGCTAACCGATACCAGCGGAAACCTTTCAGAAAAAGATAAGGCTGGCATTGGCGGCCTTGTCGGTCGCACCGTAGCCGATGTGGAACGTGACCTGATCATCGATACGCTTAAGCATACTCTTGGCAACCGTACCCATGCAGCCAGAATCTTGGGCATTTCTATACGTACCCTGAGAAATAAACTGAATACCTACGTACACGACGGCCTCGCCGTACCTACACCAGGAGCTAGCGAGGCAACTGGCGCTAGCGAAACGTAAAGACGAAATTCGTGATAGTATTATCGAGGTGTAAAAAGCACCAGTTTTGGCAAACAGTGGCTACGTTCTTTTTAGTCATCAGCCAAGCTTTTGCAATGGACTCTAATTCTGTAGTAGCCATTAATCAATTTAACGCTATTTGCGTACGCTATTTAGCAAAGCCTGAAGATATACGCACTTGGGCTAATAATAATTACACTTCTATACGCGACCCAGATGTATTGGCTACCGTAGTAGGACGCATCTCTGGTGGAGCCGCTTGGCGTTTACCGAGTCCGACCGGCCGGAAACTAACACTCTCTTTGCGCGGAGACGGTAAGACCTGTGCTATCTGGTCCGAGGCTGCCGATCCAGAGGATGTTGAAATAGAATTCCGCAATATGGTTGCTGGAGCAGCCAGAGAAGGCATAATTGTCAAGACCACGACCGACAGTACTCTACCGACACGATCAGGTTTAGGACGCCTACTGTCTATGTCCGTAATGGATTCGCATTTAGGTTCGGGCTATTTATTCACCTTTATCGCAGGTGACCTTTTTGCCGGCGCGCCCATTTCTCTATCAATGCAAATGGTAAGGCTGGACGCGCCGGGAAAGTAGGTCTTCATTCTGCCGCCACACGCACTGGATTGCCATGAGCTGCCGCCACAGCATCCTCGGCTTTATGCCCAATCATTGCATCATAAGCCTTATGCATACGAGTTAGGTTGATCTCACGCTTACCGAACACAACAGTCGGCACCGCTCCCGCCTCCATCATTTTCTGACAGCTGACCTGAGTTGGCATATCTTCGCCAATGGCGACTTTCAAAAATAATTCTACGCCAGCCTTTTGTATTGCTTTCTGCTCTTCATTCGGGTTTTTCTTTCCATATAAACGGAAGACGTAATTGCTCTCGCCCGGCTTATCGGCCGGCTCACTACGCTGAAAAAATAGGACTGGTAAGCCCGGTTCGCCACCACCAATCACCGTGTTTGGGAAGACCGAATTGGTGGACGAGAAGTAGCAATGATGCGGCCAATCTTCCTCCGGTATATCACGCAGAGTCACAATTTCTTCTAGTGGTGCGATTAGAGCGTGATGATCGCCGAAGGGAATGTGTAGCAGCTGGCTAAGCCCGCCGGTGCCAAAAGTATCTTTGTGCAAGATCGGCGCATGATAAGCCTCAAGCCCACCATCTACTGCATGTTTCCAGTTGATATTTGCAAGCTCGCGGTGCTCATGAAGTAAGGCATAAGACTCAATGTCAAAATCTTCTAAATAAGACGCCATAGGACCGAAGAATTCGTCGAAGTCTAAATGTCCATCTGGCTGCGGATGCACCAATAGCATACCACTTTTTTCAATGCATGGCAGTTCCACCAGCCCGCGCAGTTGATCAGGTTCAAACGCCTCACGATTTGGCAAAGCTATAAGCTTGCCGTCGGTAGCGTAAGTCCAGGCGTGGTAAGGACATGTAAAACGCTTAGCTTTGCCACAACCTTGGGCGAGTTGAACACCTCGATGACGGCACGCATTTAAAAATGCCCTCGCCTTGCCATCTTGCCCGCGCACTAGAAGTATCGGCTTGCCCGCGATATCAGTAGCGTAGTAATCACCATTGTTCTCGATATCCGCAGACAGAGCAATTAGCTGAGGCAGCTCCAAAAATAGCTTTTGCTTTTCCAGCTCAAAACGGTCCTTGTCTATAAACCTACCGATATCTGTTTCCCAGGATTCCTCGCCATATTCCGGTTCATCCTTGGCAACCAGATCAAGTACTTTTTTGGCGATTTCTATGCGCTTTGCGCGTTCCATGATCGTTCTCCCTTAATTCTACCACGACCCGAATTTTAACTGGTCTGTGGTTTATCCTAGCTTTCTCATTAGCACAAGTTCCGAACATTCGAAGATCGTTGCTGTAGGTGACAGCAGGAAAGGCCTCTCAAAGATATTTGAGACCCAACCAAACACCACAATCATAGCCACACAAGCATCAACACAACCACTCAATTCTTGGTGTTATACTGCAAGATGTAGACTGTCGTCCCTTTAAACTGGCTAAGGGACATAGGCACAAGTTTTGGACTATACTAAAGCAACTTTGAACATCTCCAGCATTCGACTCCACGCCTTCTCTGCCTGAGTCTTATTATAAACCGCTGCATCCGGTGGGCACCATCCGTGTTGCGCACCTTTGTAGACTTCAATTTCAGCAGGCAACGCGGCATTTTTGAAGGCTTCACGCAATATATTCTTTGCTTCGGGCTGATTCTTATCGTCATTGTCAGCGATGGCTATCAAGAACTGGGCTTTCATTTTTGTTACTAAAGTATGGGGGCTGTTGGATGCATCAGTTACCAGGCCACCACCATGGAACGAAGCGCCCGCACCGACACGGTCAGGCAAAGCTGCCGCCGTACGCATTACCATCGGACCGCCCATGCAATAGCCAGTCGTACCGATCTTCTTTTTTGTATCAACGGCACCCTGAGAATCTAGCCAGCCAACAAATGCATTAGCATCGATTACATTAGTCTCGGGCGTCAGAGTCTGCATCATCTTCATGATCTGCGCACGATCATTAGGGTTGGCGAAGTCTAATCCTTCTGGCAATGCTGGCAATCGAGAGCTACGATAATAAGGGTTAATTGAAAGTACTGAGTAACCGGACTCCGCTAGCCGTTTACCCATTTGCTCGAACGCTGGGCGCAAACCAAACGCATCAGGCCATACGAGCACCGCTGGGTGCTTGCCCGTCGTTGGATGAGCGAAGTGCGCCTCACAAACTCCGTCTTGCGTTTTGATTTCAACTTTTGACTCTACCACATCTGCAGCCCCAACTAACCGCGGCAAGACTGCTGCAAAGCTCGCGCCAATCGTTAGCGCCCCAATACGCCGCCGGCTTATATACTCATTCATTTCCTGAAGAATAGTGTCGTCGCACATGGTCCCTCTCCTAATTTCTGGGGCGGCACCAGAGTGTAAGCTGGGCCACCACGTTACAGCCAAAATACTAGCTGCTTTACCTAGCAAGAGCGCAAATTTTATATGAATTACGCCAAAGTTAGGTGATTTCCCAGCCTCATCACGGACGAAAACTATCACACCACCCAAATTTGCGACGATTCACCAGGCAATTCTTGCCCATCTTAAAGCGTTGTTAACCGCCCTCGGCGAAGTTGAGACTCACGCGGGCCTAGGGTCTTTTTCCCGGTTTTCCGGGGTCTAAAGGCCCTTCCATGCGCCAGCGGCTCAGGGGGCTGAGCCGCGGTGCGCTGCAACCAGCGCGACCGTTTATATGGTTCTCGAGGCGAGGAATGGCGGAACAAGCGACAACATCTACACCAGCGGCAAGTGACGGCGCACCCCCAAGCGCAACAAAAAGTACCGCTGTCACTCAGGCCAATCCCGAGGAAAATCAAGCCTCGGGAGGCGCACTATTCGACCTAAGTGATTTCGGTGACCGGGTAATAGGCTCGATCAAGCGTGGCGAACTTGGTTTCGCCCTTGGCCTAATTATGATCCTTGTCGTGCTAATCATGCCCTTGCCGGCATGGCTAATGGATATTTCTCTTGCCCTTTCTCTAACAATCTCGGTGCTCATACTCATGACCGTGGTCTTTATAAGAAAGGCTATGGAGTTTAACTCATTCCCAGTGGTTCTTCTCGTTGCCACACTGCTACGCCTAGCTCTAAACCTCGCCTCGACACGCCTTATTCTATCAGAGGGACATGAAGGCACAGATGCAGCTGGCCATGTCATCGAAGCCTTTGGCGGCTTCATCATGGGTGACAATTTCATCATCGGTATAATTGTGTTTGCTATTCTGACCTTGGTGAACCTAGCCGTGGTGACTAAGGGCTCTACTCGTATCGCCGAAGTCACCGCTCGATTTACCTTGGATGCTATGCCTGGAAAACAGATGGCCATCGACGCTGATTTATCAGCTGGATTGATCGATGAAAATGAAGCCCGCGATCGACGCAACGAGATGCAAAAAGAATCCGATTTCTTTGGTGCAATGGATGGCGCATCAAAATTCGTGCGCGGTGATGCTTTCGCCGGAATTATCATCACAGCCATCAACGTCATCGGCGGCATGCTCATTGGTATGGCCCAGCGCGGCCTTACATTCACCGAAGCTGCAGAAACGTATACCCGACTGACTGTCGGGGATGGCCTTGTCACTCAGATCCCAGCTCTGATTGTTTCCACTGCTGCCGGTGTGATGGTATCTAAAGGTGGCATCAGCGAAACCGTTGATAGCGCTTTCACGACTCAGTTCACCCGATACCCTAAAGCCCTCGGTATGTCATCGTTCCTGGCCGTTGCACTCGCATTTCTACCGGGCACTCCTGTATTTCCCTTTTTGATGTTGGCGGCAGCCACGGGCGGCATCGCAGCATACATCACCTTTAAGAATAGTAAGGACAAAAGTAAGGTTGCTGAACTAGAAAAATTGCAGGCAACAACCGATACACCCATAGCTGAGGAACCAATATCGCAAGCAATGAAGATTGATATGGTCCGCCTAGAACTTGGTTATGGCTTACTCTCGCTGATTAATACTGACAACCGCCGACTCACAGATCAGATCAAATCTTTACGCCGAGCTTTAGCTACAGACATGGGTTTCGTGATGCCGGCGGTAAGAATCCAAGACAATATGCAATTACCAGCCAACTCTTACGCTGTGTATGTAAAAGAAGTAGAAGCTGGTAAAGGCGACTTGCGCCCCAATATGCTACTGGTCATGGACCCACGTGGCGAAGAAATATCTTTGCCTGGCGAGCGCACAAAGGAACCCACCTTCGGTTTGCCAGCTTTATGGATTGACCCAGCCAACCGAGAGGAAGCATTATTTCGCGGGTACACGGTTGTCGACCCTCCGACAGTAATCACGACCCACCTAACCGAAGTCGTGCGTGACAACATGTACGAACTCTTATCCTATACTGAAACTCAAAAACTCCTCAACGAACTAGACAAAGAACAACAGAAACTCATTTCTGAGGTCGTCCCGTCACAAATCACTGTGGCAGGCATACAGCGCGTTCTGCAAAACCTACTCAATGAACGTGTGTCAATACGCGATCTACCGACCATTCTCGAGGGCGTTGCGGAAGCCTGTGCAATAACCCGCAATGTCTTGATGATTTCCGAGCATGTGCGCGCGCGCCTGTCACGCCAATTATCCGATACAGCGGTAGACGAAAATGGAGTCATTCCGATGGTCGCCCTCTCGCCAGAATGGGAGCAAGAATTCTCCGAATCGATTATCGGCCAGGGTGATGAACGTCAGCTGTCTATGGCACCGTCCAAACTGCAAGAGTTTATTACAGCCGTGCGCCAAAGCTTCGAACAATTTGCAATGCAAGGTGAAACCCCCGTGCTACTGACCTCTCCTTCCGTGAGACCGTACGTACGCTCGATAATAGACCGCTTTAGGCCGATGACTTTGGTCATGTCTCAGAACGAGATTCATTCTAAAGCTAAAATCCGCACTGTTGGCCAAATTTAATTAGGGCTAGGGATTTAATTTATAGGAGATCTATTTCAATAGAAATTTAGAAATGAATTGAATGGTCCGTAGTAAAAAAAGGTATGAGATGATCAACCTTGGTCTAGCTTTAAAATCTATAGGTCCAAAATCTACTTTTTTAATTCTTCAAATAATAAGGTCTTGGATGTCCAGCCTTTTAAAACCAAATATGACAGCAGTTACTAAATGTATATATGGGCGCCGTAAATTCGGCGACGGGTAGCAGGATGAGGTTAAAATCCTATAATGCACCAACCATGGCAGAAGCTATGCGAATGGTGCGCGAAGAGCTGGGGGAAGATGCAATCATCGTCTCTACACAGCGGTCCTCTGACGGCCAAGGAGTTCGTATTACCGCAGCCCTTGAAGAAACAATCGATGACGCCGATATCCATCGCGCTATCACCGGTAGCGACATCACACCATTTGCCGAAAAAGTGCGGTCTGCTCTCGAATATCACGGAGCATCTCCGCGGCTAATCGATAAGCTCGTCCGTTCAGCACAAACGGTCGAGGTAGGTTCGCCAACGATGGCATGCGCTGCAGCACTAGAAGACATGTTCGACTTCGCTCCCCTGCCCGAGCGTAAATCGCCTAGACCCTTCATGCTAGTGGGGCCACCTGGCTCAGGAAAAACTATTACTGCTGCTAAGCTGGCTGCCCGCGCAAGATTAGCTGGTAGACCCGTCGGCCTGATTACAGCCGATACAATACGCGCTGGGGCAATCGAACAGCTAACCGCCTTTACAGGAATACTTGGAGTAGAACTGCGCTCAGTGCGCGGGACAGATGGCTTAGGCCTTGCAGTTAAAGAGATGATGCAAACTTACGATCTAGTGTTTATCGATAGTCCTGGCCTTAACCCTTTCAGCCATCACGATATGGACTTTCTAAAAACCTTAGTAAATTCTGCTGATGTTGAGCCAATCCTGGTAATGGCGGCGGGCGGAGACGCATCTGAGTCCGCCGACATTGGTGAAGCCTTCAGCGCTTCAGGTGCAACACGTATTCTCGCAACACGCCTTGACATGACACGGCGCCTTGGCGCCATTCTATCTGCAGCAGACGCAGGACAACTAATGTTCAGCGAGGTCAGCCTAAATCCCCATGTCGCAACTGGCTTATGTGCAGTAAACCCCTTTTCAATGGCGCGATTAATTCTACCACCCGAAGAAGAACTTCAACCCCGCGAGGAAGAACCTCCCGCGGAAGTGTTGCGCCCAACAGGTATAGGTTCCGAGGTTAAAAAATGAGTTCCGATACCACAGCGCCGCCAGTTCCTGCACGACCTCGCTCAGCGAAAGCAACCAAAACTCGTGCAACCTTAGCCAATTCACCTCGCCTTCCCGGCCGTCCTGCAGTCGGCACGAAACGTGGCAAGCTAATTGCAATAGCATCTGGCAAAGGCGGCGTTGGCAAGACGTTTTTTTCCATAACGCTCAGCCAAGCTCTTACTCTACGCAAACAAAAAACACTGCTATTCGATGGCGACCTTGGCCTTGCCAACGTAGATATCCAGCTAGGTTTGATGCCCCAACACGATCTAGGTAGCGTAATTACAGGCAAGCTCTCGCTCAATCAGGCTGCAATGAAATATAATACTGGCGGCTTTGATGTTATCGCTGGTCGGTCTGGCTCCGGCAGCCTTGCTAATATTCCATTGTCCCGTCTTCAAATTATTGCTGAGGATTTAGCTATGCTCGCCACGCGTTATGATCGCGTGCTGCTCGATCTTGGCGCGGGCGTAGAAAAATCTGTACGCCAGCTTGCCAAAGCTGCGGATACGATCCTCGTAGTTACGTCAGACGAGCCAACCTCATTAACGGACGCCTACGCCTTCATCAAGATTACTGCAATGGAGCGTCCGAATACAGATATCCGCATTGTCGTCAACGCTTCTAATTCGACCCGAGAGGGCGAACGCACCTACAAAACTCTGCATAAGGCATGTAATGGGTTTCTAAAAATCTCACCGCCACTAGCAGGCATTATCAGACGTGATGCGCGTGTTCGTGAATGTATTCGCAATCAGATGCCAATTATTACTCGTTCACCAGCGTCCGAAGCCGCCATGGATGTGGGGGCAATTGCGGACGGTCTTCTAGCGGTCTAGGCACGAGGCTGCCATGAGCACCGTTCCAACGCTAAGTCCTGCTTTGGCGCAGTTACTTGCCCAAGCGGCGAATGCACCCGCGGTACAGATCGTCCAACCACCTACAGCGATTTCTGCGCTTCCGGCAGGATCTATTATCGAAGCCGTTATAATGTCGTCGCAACCTAAAGTTCAGGCGGCTCATCCTACTCAAACTCCCGCACCGTCAACCACTACGCCGCCAATAAACTTCACTCCGAATATAACTATGCAAACCGGCGTAGGCATCATCACTGCACGTACACCAATCCAACTCCCTGAAGGCACACGCGTAGAATTAGAAGTATTTCGTGCAGCGAACAACCAAGTGAGTGCGCGACTCATAAGTGTCAACAACGTGTCGATCCAAAGCGCACGATTACTCACGTCTCAAAACGCAGCACCCAACCTACAAAACCCGGCATTGGTCCCGCAAAATGATGTATTGAAAGCACCAATATTGCCGGTAGGGCAGGCGCTTACACCGGCTGGGCCGATAGGACTCTCATCTTTAGGGCCTATTTCCGCTTTCGTAATCCTCAGTTCGCCTACTACGCCACAAACCACACAATCTGCATCAATTTTGGGGACCCCCACTGGGACAGTCTCCAGTCTTACAGCCACCGGTGCACCCGTAGTACAAATCAATACGCCACAAATGAAGGGTCAAGTTCAGCTGAGTGTAAACGCGAATATGCCCATCGGAACATTGGTGAAATTTGAAGTTACTACTCAGACCTCAACACAAACCGGGGCCATATCCGGACCACCAACACCACCCTCCGCTATCCAGCCTAATAGCCCGCCGGGCATTCAAGGAACACGACAATCAGCACTTCCGCCGATTAGCACTCAGGCGACACCAATAGGGCAGACTAATCTGGCCCCTGCAGGACAACTAGGTGCAGCACCTTCCGCACTTCAGCAGCCGGGATCGTTGCAATCTTCCATACCTTTCCAACTTTTTGCTGGCAGTGAACTCACTGTTCGTCTTACAGCAGTACAGATTAAAGGAGCCCAAAACCCACAATACGTGACTGACCAATTCGGATCACTAACAAGGCAGCCCGCCCTGGCCTCTCCGGCACAAGCTAACACTACAACAACCGCATTACAGCCGCCTGGATTGACTCTTCCGGGCCCTAAAGGCCTACCACCCGCAGCTCCAACTCCACCGCAAACCGTGCAGCCGGCGTCAATTTTGGGGACCCTAACCGGGACTGTGTCCAGTCTTTCAGCCACCGGCGCACCCGTGGTGCAAATTGATGCACCTCAAATGCAAGGCCAAGTTCAACTTAATTTGCGCGCGAATATTCCCATCGGAACCCTGGTTACCTTTGAAGTTACGGCGCAGAGCCCAACACAAACGGGGGCTGCATCTGGACCACCAAGCCCGTTCGCCACCCTGCCACTAAGTGGCCCGGCAGGCGCTTCTGTTGGTTGGCCCACTATTGTTGAAGCTCTTACATTACTGCAGCGCACTGATCCAGCAGCCGCTCAGCAACTAGCGCAGTCTATTCCCGACGGCGGCGCACGTACCACGGTTGCAGTCTTAGCATTTGTTCATGCTGTAAGGACCGGAGACCCGCGCCAATGGCCGGGTGATGCTAATTTACGTGCCATCGAACGCACAAGTCCACGAGGCGCACACCTTGCCGCACAATTATCTGGTGAGGTTTCAGAACTGGCGGCACGCACACGAGATGTCGGTGGCGAATGGAGATCGATACCCATTCCCTGGAACGCTGAAGGACGCATTGAACGTATAAACCTCATCACCCAACGCGAAGATGCGCAAGAAAAAAAGGGGGGTAAAGAAAAAGGAAGCAAAGGCATACGCTTCTTGATCAATTTAGACTTGTCGCGGTTGGGTTCGATGCAACTAGATGGCATGTTCCGCAAAGAAGTCCAAACCTTCGACATGATGATCCGCACTAAGAAAATATTAGCTGATAATATGCGCCGCGATCTTACGGGCATGTTTGCTAATACAAACGCGGCAATGGGCCTCAAGGGCGGATTAACATTTCAGGTTATGAGAAGGTTTCCCGATCCAGTCGGCAAAGAAAATTCCATATCGCAGCCCAAACCCGGCTTGTGGGCCTAAGCTAATCTTGTTTTTGCTTTAAAACGTTTAGTGGGACAGTATCGCTTGCGGGACGCGCCTTACGGTTCACCTCCATAGCTGTTAACGGCTTACATTCACGTAACGATGTTAGACTACGCTGCGCTAGCTCTTGGTATTCCCTGGTTCCCTTGGCCTTCCATGCGAGTTCCTTATCAGACATCTGGCGCACGACCTTTGCTGGCGCACCGGCTATCAATGAACGTGGCGGCACCTCAAACCCAGCCTTTACAAAACTCATTGCCGCGACAAAGCTTTCCACACCAATTATCGCGCCGTCCATAATTACGGAATTCATGCCAACCAGCGCACCTCGCTTGATCGTACAGCCATGCAGCACCGCACAATGTCCAATGTGCCCATCTTCTTCCACATGAGCCTCATTGCCTGGGAAAGCATGCATAACACAATTATCCTGAAGATTAGCGCCCTTGCTCAGTGACACCCTACCAAAATCGCCGCGCATCGACGCCCCTGGACCGACGTAGCACCCCGGGCCAACCACGGCGTCGCCGATCAGCGTTGCGGTAGGATGTACAAAAGCAGTCGTGTCAACTACCGGTATCAAGTCTTCGATTGCATAAAATGGCATCAAGGTCTGCTTTCATTATATGTTTGGTATCGCGCATGTATATCACACTGACCACTGGTTTGGCTCATGTGTAGCCTTTGAATTAACTAATCCTTACCGGCTTTTTGCAAGGTTTACAGAGTGAAAAAACATGTAACCATGCACCTTATAACGACCATTCTTCCTTAAGACTGGCCAGTGAAAGGCAAGCCTGTGATAAATCCAAGCCAGGACCCCAAAGGTTACTACTCAGCCCTTGGCATCGAAGAAACCGCTAATGCGGAAACTATTAAGACGGCATTCCGCCAAAAAGCTAAGCGCTTACATCCGGATTTCAATACTTCACCAATCGCCGCCAAGCAATTTCAGCGCTTACACGAAGCTTATGAGATCCTCGGCAATCCTACAAAGCGAGAAACCTACGACAGATCCTGGACCTATAAACGTAAAGCCAAGAGCGATAGCCCTTATAGTAAGAAAATGGATACCAAACCTAAGGTCGTGCAGACCAGCGGAAAGTCTGGGGGAAAACAAAAATCCAAAGCAAAACCAGAGACAAAAGCATCGGACGTATTGGACCAACCGGTAATCTGTGAATGCGGGCAAATTACAGCGCAACCGCGATATATCACTTTTGACCTAATCTGGGGCCGCCTAACACATACACAACATCGGGAAATTTCTGGGATATATTGCCGTAGCTGCGCTGACCGAGCAGCTATTCGGGCATCACTGATCACCTGGATTTCTGGATGGTGGGCCTGGCCATATGGCCCAAAAGAAACTGTAAAGGCACTACTTTCCAATATGCGTGGAGGACGTAAGCCAACCGAGCGCAATGCCAAGCTTTTGATTCGCCAGTCTCGTGCGTTCCGAGCACGTGGTGAAATGGAACTATCACGTAACGCTGCAGAACAGGCCCTGGCGTTTGCCGCAACATCAACACTGCGGCACGATATAGATAGCCTTCTTCTATCACTCAGCACTTACCCCTCTCGCACATTAAAAAATAGATGGGCTAAGCCTGGCTGGGCTGCCAGTGCGCAAATCATGCCGCTAGCTTGTATCGTCGCATTTATTAGTTTAGTGACCACAGTTTCTGCACCTACATCGCTGACTGACGCTGTGAGAAACTTGTTTATGCAAGAACATAATACCATATCAACTATACGATCGACACCAGTACCTAAAGTAAATGAAGATGTTGTGGGCCGCGTTTTCAGTCTCGAAAATGAAACGACGAACTTACGAACTGGACCTGGGCCGAGTTATAAACTCATTATGGTTCTCGATAAAGGAATGGTGGTGCTAGCCACAGAATTAGATCCAAGCGGTGAGTGGTTTCGCGTAGTAACCGTTGACGGGACCACAGGATTTGTAAACATCAATCAACTAAATGCAAATTTGAGAGTTGATTCAAGAAAAGTCCTCGAGATATTCGTTGAAAAACCGCCACCTGCATATGACGATATTCCATAAGTTTTTAGTAATGAACAATGCTTCAATAGGGTAATTATAAAATACGCTGTTTGCGCCGCCGATGTAAATTCAGACCGACTTCATCAAGATCTTCTTGCTCTTGCCGGCTCTCTTGCTTTTCGCCTTCTACGTCACGCAGTTTCTGCGTTTCTTCGATTGGTTTAAGTTGGCGAAAAGCTTCAGAAAGTTCTTCTTGAGCCACCTCTCCTAGTCTGCGAACTTCATTAAGTGTATCCTCTAACTCCTCACGGTATCCGCCACATCGCTCTAGATATGCCGCAAACGTAAATTGTTGCTCAGCCGGCACCTCAGAAGTATGGGCTACTTCCCTTCTGATTTCCTCCTCCAGAGCGACCTGACGTTCTATGATCGCCTCTTCCTTGCGTAACAAGACAGCAAGACCGCGCTGTTTTTCATCCACTTCCCACTTACGTAAACGGATCAAACTCTGAAGATCTTTTTTTACCATAAACTATGCGCTTTTGCCGGTAGGCTGAGAAATTATGCGAGGCTGGCTAAGGGACTGATTCGATCGCTTACCCTCATTATCCGGTTCGGCTTTTTCAGGTGGAGGAGCCAGAACCTCTTCGAGAAGCTTATAACATGTATCCAAATCCGTATGATCCTCTTTGATCTGTTTCATGAATTCCTCGATACGGGGATAGTAGTACATCGCCTCGTCGACATCGGGATTCGAGCCCTTACGGTAGGCACCAAGTCGAATAAGTTCAGACATATCCTCATAAGATGAGACCATCTTCTTGACGCGATTGATGAGTATATTTTGCTCATCCGTATTACAGCCAGGCATAGTTCGGGAAATGGACCGAAGGATGTTAACCGCTGGATAGCGCCCACGTTCAGCTATAGTGCGATCTAAGACTATATGGCCATCAAGAATACCACGCACCGCATCGGAAATAGGTTCGTTATGATCATCTCCTTCAACTAATACCGTGAAAAGTCCGGTAATGTTGCCAGACTTGCGGCGACCTGGACCGGCCCGTTCCAGCAACTTAGGTAATTCGGCAAACACTGTAGGTGTATACCCTTTACTAGCCGGAGGCTCACCCGCAGATAAACTAATCTCGCGCTGGGCCATACAAAAGCGCGTCACGGAATCCATAAGGCAGAGAACGTTCTTACCTTGGTCGCGAAAATATTCAGCAACCGCCATGGTTACATAAGCCGCTTGCCGGCGCATGAGAGGTGGCTCATCAGACGTCGAGACAACCACCACGCTCCGCGCTAATCCATCTGGTCCAAGATCATCTTCAATAAACTCACCAGCCTCACGGCCGCGCTCACCAACTAACCCGACAACCGTGACGTCAGCATTTGTATAGCGCGCCATCATCGATAACGTTGTCGATTTACCAACACCTGATCCGGAGAAAATGCCCATGCGTTGGCCATGGCAGCAAGTGGTGAATGCATTTAGAGCACGAACTCCCAGGTCAATTTTACCGCCAATGCGTTTACGTGTATGAGCCGGCGGTGGTGAAGCTTTAATCGGATAGGCTATTTCGCCGGTCCCCATCGGACCACCGCCATCTACAGGCTTTCCCATAGCGTTAATAACGCGACCCAGCCAAGTGGGGTCTGGATGTATAGCTGGCGCCGCCTCGGCAATTTCTGCACGACAGCCAAGGCCAATTCCTTCGAGAGCTCCGAAGGGCATGGCCAGAGCCTTACTATCTCGGAAACCAACAATCTCGCAGGGTACCTTACGGTTGTCTCGAGCGATTACATTGCAGCGATCACCTACAGATAAATTGTTCTGCACACCTGAAATTTCGACTAGCAAGCCCTGAACACCAGCTACCCTGCCGAACACCTGGTGGGTAGGGAAACGTCCCAGTTCGCTCTCGAGAGTTGTTATATTGACCACGGCCGCTCACTGCTCTTCTATACATCCGATTTCCGCAGGCTGAACCGGAAGCCTTTTTTAACGAATTGGCGTTAACGGCCCGTAAAATTAGGAAATTTAGAGGCTTTAGCCGGATTGACTTAGAGCCAGACTTTAGCGAATCGAAGGTTTTATTAGGGTTTATTATCATCACATGTTAATGTGTTAACCTGAATGTGGTGGGTAGACTACAGTGGGGCACAATATCATGCGTATATTATTGGTTGAGGACGACCCCTCAACGGCTCAAGCCATTACAACCATGCTGAAAAAAGAAGCTTGGGTGATCGACTCGACGGACATGGGTGAAGATGGCCTCGATCTCGGAAAAGTTTACGACTATGACTTAATAATATTGGACCTGATGTTGCCCGATATGGATGGAATGGACGTCATTCGCCAATTGCGTAGCTCTAAAATCGCAACACCAGTCCTTATTCTTTCCGGACTGCAAGAGCCCGACAAGAAAGTTCAAGGCTTCGGTCTCGGAGCTGATGATTATCTCACTAAACCTTTTAACAGAGACGAGCTATTGGCCCGCATTCAAGCCATTGTGCGCCGCTCTAAGGGCCATGCTCAGCCCAAAGTTGAAGTGGGACGACTGGCAGTGAATCTTGAAGCCCGAAGCGCTGAAGTGGATGGAAAACCGCTGCACCTGACCGGCAAAGAATATAGTATCCTCGAGCTGCTGGCTTTACGTAAAGGCACAACTCTGACAAAGGAACAGTTCCTGAACCATCTATATGGCGGTATGGACGAGCCAGAACTAAAAATCATCGATGTATTCATTTGCAAGCTGCGCAAAAAGCTGGCCGCCGCAACTGGGGGTGAAAGCTATATCGAAACGGTCTGGGGCCGGGGCTACGTCTTACGCGAGAGCGATGCTGGTGAAGTCGCTACTCAAAAAGTAGCAAACGGCTAGTCAGATATAAAAAGCATTTCGATTAATTAATTGCTGCTGGCCTGACAGAGGCGATGCTGAATGCTATATATGGGCGGCATAATGCAGCAGGCCGATAACAATGAGCTCACAAATTCACGAAGATCCGCGATACAGAGATGAAATGCCAACCGCCTCAGAACGCTCCTTTGGCATTTTATTTGCTATCGTTTTCCTGGTCATATCCTTATGGCCATTAATAAATCACGGTAATCCACACTGGTGGGCACTCGTGATTGCCGCAATTTTTGCCATAGTGGCGTTCGTTCGTGCTGAAATTCTTAAACCGCTTAATAGAGCATGGTTGGCACTTGGCAACGCTCTGCACATAATTGTTAGCCCACTCATACTTGGAATGATCTATGTCATTGCAGTTATGCCGACAGGGCTTTTCTTACGCCTAACGGGCCGGGATCCATTGCGTTTAAAATTTGATACGGATGCTAAAAGCTATTGGCAACAGCGTGATCCCCCTGCCCCCCCTTCCAACTCTTTTAAAAATCAGTTCTAGGTCTCTGATATGTCCTTTATTGCAGAGTTTTGGTGCTTTCTAAAAGTCAGAAAGAAATTCTGGTTGCTCCCAATGTTTTTGATGCTGATTGTATTCGGTGGCTTGATTGTACTCGCACAGGGTTCCGCAGTCGCGCCTTTTGTCTACACCTTGTTTTAAGTAAGCCTGACGGCGTTGCGAATCCTTGGTCTTTCAGCGCTTTACCACGACAGCGCCGCTGCTCTGATAGAAGACGGCAAAATTCTTGCGGCTTCTCAAGAAGAGCGCTTTACCCGCAAAAAGCATGATGCAGGTATACCGCGTCATGCAATTAATTCTTGTCTAGAAATCGGAAATATAAAGCTGAGCGATGTCGACTTAGTCGTCTTTTACGAGAAACCCTTTGTTAAATTCGAACGCTTGCTCGAAACCTATGCTGCCATGTCACCGGCAGGATTTTCCTCTTTCCGCCAAGCCGTTCCGTTATGGATTAAAGAAAAACTTTTCCAAAAGAATGTACTCGTTCGTGAACTCAAAAGTATCGAACCGAACGAAGACTGGGCCGAAAAACTAGTTTTTTCAGAGCATCACCTAAGCCATGCGGCTTCAGCTTTCTACCCCTCACCGTTCGAGAACTCGGCGGTTTTGACTATGGACGGCGTTGGCGAATGGACTACAACCTCACTTGCCCTTGGCACAGGGCCAAAGCTCAGTATTCAAAAAGAAATTCACTTTCCCCATTCACTGGGTCTGCTTTATTCGGCCTTCACCTACTACATTGGATTTAAGGTAAATTCAGGCGAATACAAAGTTATGGGCCTCGCTCCATACGGAACGCCTAAATTCACACAAATAATTTTTAATAATCTAATGGATTTGAAGGCCGATGGTACTTTTAGGCTAAACCAACGCTATTTTAACTATTGTACCGGTCTAACCATGACAAACGACCGATTTAATGAATTATTCGGTGCGCCACCCCGCAAACCCTCAGAGCCATTAACTCAATTTCACATGGATTTAGCTGCTTCCGTGCAAACTGCTATAGAAGAATCTGTTTTGCGATTGTGCCGAAGCGTAAAGATAGAAACCGGGGCAAAAAATCTTTGTCTAGCTGGCGGCGTAGCGTTGAACTGCGTCGCCAATGGTAGAGTTTTGAAAGAGGGTATTTTCGAAGATATTTGGGTACAGCCTGCGGCAGGAGATGCGGGTGGAGCGCTGGGTGCAGCATTGGCTGCTTACCATCTCCAGTGTAACGGCCCAAGAATTAGACCTGCCTCAGGCGATGCGATGAGAGGTGCATTTCTTGGTCCCAACTTTAGCCAGAACGAAATTGAGCGAAAGTTGAAAGCCGCGGGAGCAGTATTTACCGTTTACAAAGATTCCGAATTACTTTCTGAGACAGCAGAGGCCCTTGCATCTAATCAGGCTGCCGGATGGTTTCAGGGACGAATGGAATTTGGGCCGCGGGCCTTGGGCGCAAGGTCTATCATTGCAAACCCAGCCAACTCCAAAATGCAACAAACACTGAACCTGAAAGTAAAATACCGAGAAAGCTTCCGCCCTTTTGCTCCTGCCGTATTGCGCGAAGATGTTTCTGATTGGTTCGACCTTGATTGCGACAGTCCCTACATGCTGCTTGTCTCAGATGTTCATAGTAGCAAGCGTTTAGAAATGGCCGATAATAATAAATTTGGTATTGAAAAACTTAATGTAGTGCGATCACAAATTCCGGCAGTGACACATGTGGATTACTCAGCCCGTGTGCAAACCGTAACGTCTGACGTGAACCCAAAATTTCATGCACTTCTTTCCCAATTTAAAGCTCTGACTGGTATTCCAGTTTTGGTGAATACTAGCTTCAATGTTCGTGGTGAGCCCATAGTATGCACCCCCGAAGACGCGTTCCGCTGTTTCATGGCGACAGAACTAGATATTTTAGTTATTGGAAACTGCATCCTCAGGAAAGCCGAGCAAAACGCAGATCTAGGTCTGGACTATACCTCAACTTTGGAGCCAGACTAAAAGGACGGACCTCTAAGGAATGGGCTCGAGAAATGACGCCGAAACTTTCGCACTTTGGGGCAGAAAAGAGCACGTTACAGTTCCGCCGAGGGAGTGCACGATTTTCCCCGTTACATATGCTTGAACAGTCTTCACTGTTACTGGAATTATATCTGGATCTTCGATAGCACGTAACATGCTTTCCTGCAGAGCAGGCAAATTATTAGGGCTATCATTACTAGAGGGGTTGCTAGAAACATCAACTTCAATAGTTAGCGGTAACGGATTAGCACTAACGGAAAGCGACATTTTTTTACACCCAGGCTGAATTTCTAAGCCAAGAAGGCAGAGGTTTAATAAGAGTTGAGTGCACGTCGGACCAAGGACGTTTTCTGCTATCGACAGCTCGTCTAATTCGGGCCAGATAACACCTACTTTTCCGTCCATACCAGCGACGGTACCAAGATATCCATCTAGAAGCCCCTGAAAATCCTCTACAGGCCCATTGGCTAGACCCAGTGCCGCTCTCATAAATTTTAGTTTTCGGGAAGCCGCTGCCGAGCTATCACCAATTAAAGCTAAAGTCTCCTCATCAGCTTGAGACGGGTCATCACCGACAAGTTCTGCGCCAGCTGCAACCGCGCTGATAGGCCCCGCCAAGTCATGGCAAAGGCGAGTACATAAAAGCCGAGCCAATTCCAGGTCTGTTTTAGTCATTTTTTCTATCCTGAATTGACTTAGGTCCCCAAATAGGTGTAGCGCGGGACCTTAGCAGAGCGGCCTGCGGCAGCCAAATCCGTTGTTGGAGAAAAGTGTGTCCCTACAATACGATATACTAACTCATCATGCACCTTGATCTTGTACCTGGTGCCCTGGTGCGTAATCCTGCCTTTCTGGATTGGGGTCTAGGCCAAATCCAATCTGTGGTAGGGGACCGGGTAACTGTGAATTTTGAGAATATGGGAAAGCTGGTTATCAATATCAGTGTAGTGAAGCTAGAGGTAGTAGAAGAGCTGCCAAACATTAAAAAGTAGGTAAAAAGGCTTTATGTTTTTATTTCTCAGGCCCTGTATTTTGCCATAGATGCGCCATTCAGATACTATAGTGGGCTTTTTACACAAACTGGGGCTTATATGATCGATCCCTTTGGCCGTTCCATTAACTATCTGCGGGTCTCGGTTACCGACCGCTGTGATCTGCGCTGTGTTTATTGCATGTCTGAAGACATGACATTCCTACCTAAATCGGATCTGCTATCACTTGAAGAGCTTGACAGGGTTTGCAGTACATTTGTGAAGCTCGGGGTGCGCAAATTACGCATTACTGGCGGCGAACCCCTGGTTCGCAAAAACGTTTTAAACCTTTTTGAGAATCTAGGGCGTCACCTGAAAACAGGCGGGCTAGACGAACTTACCCTCACGACTAATGGTAACCGATTGGCAAAATACTCTGAGGCATTACGAACAGCTGGCGTAAAGCGTGTTAATATTTCTCTAGATTCCCTCAATGCTAAACGATTCAAAGCCATTACGCGCTGGGGGAACCACGAAAAAGTCATGGACGGCATTAAAGCAGCCAAGGCCGCGGGCCTAAAGATCAAAATTAATACAGTCGCTATGCGCGGGGTAAATGAGGACGAATTCAATGATCTTGTAGCTTGGTGCGGGGATGAGGGATTTGACCTTGTCTTCATCGAAACGATGCCCATGGGCAATATCGATGAAGATCGTACTGATCAATACCTGCCCCTATCCCTCGTCCGCGCAGATCTATCAAGGCACTGGACATTAACGCCTATTAACGACAACACAGGAGGACCAGCGCGGTATACTCGCTGTGCTGAAACCGGCGGACGAGTAGGCTTCATTACACCTATGACACATAATTTTTGTGAATCATGCAATAGAGTGCGCCTGACGTGTACGGGCACGCTCTACATGTGTTTGGGGCAAGATAATGCTGCGGATTTGCGAACGCCTATGCGAGCTAGCGAAGGAAACGAGCTCCTTAGCCAAGCGATCCAGGAAGCCATCACACGCAAGCCAAAGGGGCATGATTTCATTATTGACCGACGTCACAACAAACCGGCCGTTGGTCGTCATATGAGCGTGACCGGCGGCTAGTGACCAGGGTAACAAATGAAGAGGTTTACAATAAGAGCGAGATGGCCTGATATGTTGACTGTTACATACTCAATGACTGCCTAAATATCTGTGATCTAGAGAGATTATATGAGTTATTCAAGCGTCACATTCGTTGCCGCAGATTCACCCCAGGCTCAGCAAGCGCTGAAATCTCTGGTCGCTGTTTACGGACAGAAAGACGTAAACCATGCAGATGTCATTGTCGCTCTGGGTGGAGATGGCTTCATGCTGGAAGCTCTCCATACGCATATGGACAAGAATGTTCCTATTTTCGGTATTCATCGGGGAACAATCGGATTTCTAATGAATAAATATGATGAGAACAGCTTATTCGAGCGCTTGAATCAAGCTGAAGAAGCTGTTTTTCATCCACTACGCATGACTGCAGTTACCAATGTGGGAAAAAGTTACCAAGCTTTGGCTATTAATGAAGTCTCAATGCTGCGACAAACACGACAGGCTGCAAAAATTAAAATTTTTGTCGACGGTCGCGAACGTATGAGCGAATTAGTTTGCGATGGTGCGTTGGTGTGTACCCCCGCAGGTTCTAGTGCTTACAACTTATCTGTAGATGGTCCGGTTTTGCCAGTAGGCTCAGACATACTCGCTTTAACACCCATCAGCGCCTTTCGTCCGCGCAGATGGCGAGGGGCGATACTTCCACATACTGCAGTAATTCGTTTTGTCATTCTAAACCCGGATAAGCGCCCGGTAAGCGCTGTTGCAGATCGCGACGAAGTGCGCGATGTAGTCGAAGTGACTGTGCAAGAAGACAGGTCTATCGGTATGCGAATGCTCTTCGATCCGGAGCATAATCTAGAAGAACGCATAGTCGCAGAACAGTTTCAACCCTAATTCCGCCTCACAACATTATTCCCAAAAAAAACCAGGGATAACAGCAATAGGGCAGTGACCATCAGCAGCTGCCATCGAAGATGCTTTTCTAATATCAGCTGGCAGGCCATACTTTGTTTGCAGGGATTCTGCATGGATACCACCTGTGCACCATATGGACGGCATACCAGCTGCCGCTGCACCCTTTACATCAGTTTCTAAGGCATCACCCACAACAGCTATACGCGTCATGTCGGTTATACCTAGGCGCTTAGCGGCAAATGCGTAAATTGCTGGATCAGGCTTCCCACGATACACAACCTGACCTCCCAATGCCTCATATTTACGTGCGATAGCCCCGGCGCATACAATAGGTACTCCGCCTCGTATGACTACCAAGTCTGGATTTGCACAGACCATAGGCATGTTTTTGGCACGGGCTGTGGACAAAATATCTTCATAAACATCTACAGAATGATCAAGTTCGACGGGGCCAGTATTAACTATAAAGTCCCCTGCTTCTATGGCCCCTACAATTTGGATTTTCGTATCCTCAAAAATACTACGGTCACGCTCCGGCCCTAGATGATAGGCATTAACGCCAAGGCCTGAAAAAAAAGGATCAGTCCGTGCGATAAGCTCATCTCGTGTAGCCTCGCCAGAGGAGAGCACCTCGCCGTATAATTCACGCCTTAGGCCCATTTTGGTCATAGCATCCGTCAGCGCATGAGCTCGGCGCGGCGCATTAGATAACAGCAGAGTCTTTCGCCCAGAGGCTTTTATTTTTCTAAACGTTTCGGTAGAAGGTGGATATAAACGTTCGCCGTCATGAATAAGCCCCCAAAGATCGAGAATGAATGCATCAAAGAGGTCAGCGACCTCTTTAAGGCCGGATATAGCCCTTAACATTATATACCTTTCACATCTTAACTAATTGATTTTAAGGCCGTCCAGATGATCCGCTCCAACAGCGTCAGCAATCGTAAGATATCCATCTCGCTCTAATAATGCTGCAAGGTCGCACTTAATTTGCGAGAGAATACCCGGCCCATCAAACACTAACGCTGTGTATAACTGAACAAGAGATGCGCCCGCACGAATTTTCGCATAAGCATCAGCGCCACTACTTATACCTCCGACACCAACGAGAGGAATCGAACCATCTGTTAATTCATATACGCAACGCAGCAAATGTGTTGAAGGGCAAAACAAGGGAGCACCGCTTAGCCCACCCGCCTCATTTTTTTCTGGCGACTTCAACGATTGGGGACGAGCAAGCGTAGTATTAGAAACAATTATACCATCAAGATTTTCATCAAGAGCCACTTTTGCTATGTCGCTAACCTCTGAATGTTCCAGATCAGGCGATATCTTCAAGAGAAGCGGAGGTGGATTTGCGGTTATGGCCGCATCGCGCGCTGTGCGTGCAGCCCGAATAATATCAAGCAATGGCTTTAAGCTTTGTAGCGACCGCAGGCCCGGTGTATTCGGTGAAGATACATTGATAACGAGAAAATCTGCATATGCAGAAAAATCGCTAGCTAAAGTTGAATAATCCTCTACCGCATTGACTGTCTCCTTATTTTTTCCAAGATTTACGCCCACCAGACCAGATAGAGTTGTACGCCGCCTGAGACGGGAAGCCACAACTTCTAGGCCATCATTGTTAAAGCCCATACGGTTTATAACAGCACGATCTGCACTAAGCCGAAAGAGCCGTGGCCGCCGATTGCCCGACTGAGGTTTTGGAGTCACACCACCAACCTCGACAAAGCCAAAACCTAGATCCAAAGCAGCCTCAAACACCTCTGCATTTTTATCAAATCCCGCGGCAAGGCCAATGGGATTCGGGAATACTCTTCCCCACACGACTGTTCTCAAATTCGCAGGATCAGGCACTTTCGGAAAAAAAGTACGCACCGCTTTCTGTCTAAGTGCATAAAGGGCAAGTCTGTGCGCCTTTTCAGTATCTAATCGCCGCAATATAGGCCCGATTAATCTATAGATATCAGGCATAAAAGCATGACTCCCTTAGGCTTGCTCTATATTCTGCGACCATTCTCAGCTCCATGGGACATGCCAATACACTATGACTATAAAGCTCAAAGCAAAGGACCACGCGGCTGTCTACCGCTGCAAGATAAAACTATTTATATCTTCTCTTCTTTGATGCCAAACCCCTTCTTGTGGATCCAATCAAGGGGTATAGTTTCGACTATAAAAACATTTCATTTCATAATTATAAGACAAGTGCCAAGCGATCCAAAGCTCTCCACACGCAGATTAGCACGCCTCATCGAGCAGATCGGGAAAGCCGCGTATAACCTAGGTTACACGCCCGGACTGAATCCAGCGCAATGGGCTGCTTTACGTTATTTTGACGAAGCGGCTCTTGATAGGCGCACTGTAACCGGCTTCGCCCAGTTTCAAGGCACAACTAAGGGCACCGCCTCTCAAACAGTTGCAGCTTTAGTGCGTAAAAAAATTTTACAGCGCGTTTGCGACAATCAAGATCGGCGCATTTATAGGCTAATTATTACATGTAAGGGGAAAACGTTTCTCAAAAATGATCCCCTTGAGGATCTCAGACACGCATTAGAGACTTTAAATCAAGAAGAACGGGGAGCATTAGCAGTGAGTGTGGAAAAGGTGCTACGTCAACTCATGAAGCGCTAATCGTCAAGCCATAGCTTTTTAGTCATTATAAGCAGCAGATCTAGCCGTATATAAGAATTTAGTTTTCTCAAACCGCTTGTAGACAACTATACAAGTACTGATTAGCGTATAGTTTACAACTGACTACCCTAATCAGACATTCCTATTCGATCTTTTACTACCAGGATACTTTTGGTTTATTTGATATTTGTAGCATGTGCACCAAGATGATACCGAAACAAGCAAAATTCAAAATCGGCCAAATCGTGAGGCACCGCCTTTTCCCATTCCGCGGTGTGATTTTCGATGTAGACCCCGAATTCGCTAATACAGAAGAATGGTGGCTATCTATTCCGGAGAATGTTCGGCCACCTAAAGAGCAGCCCTTTTACCATTTGTTGGCTGAAAATGCGCAAACCCACTATGTCGCATACGTATCACAGCAGAATTTGATGGAAGACGACTCGGGAGAACCTATTCAGCATCCCGGGGTTTCAGCGTATTTCGGTGAGTTTAAAGGTAACTACTACGTAATGAGGCATTCTTATACTAATTGACACCCCCTAAGTCGCTGCTACTAAGTTTATTGCAGCTAAATCATTTGGAAATTCAAGTTTAACTGCTTACCTTAGCAGTGTGAAAGCTTTGAGATGTAAATTCTTAAATTCACCAAGTAGAATACGATTCCGCAATTTTAGTGACCCAAGAGGATAAGATGACAATCAAACAAGGCGATAATATGCCCGCAGGCACATTCAAGGTTATGACTAAAGATGGCCCGACTGATGTCTCAACAGACGATTTATTTAAGGGGAAAAAAGTGGTTCTATTTTCCGTGCCTGGAGCGTTTACGCCCACATGTTCGAACCAGCATCTACCCAGTTATTTACAAAACCACGATAAAATCAAAGAACAAGGTGTAGATACCATCGCTTGTATGGCTGTGAATGACGCTTTTGTGATGGGTGCTTGGGGCGAGGAAAGAAGTGTCGGCGATAAAATAACAATGCTAGCGGACGGGAATGGTGAATATACTAAAAAACTTGGTCTGGAATTGGATGGAACCGGTTTTGGGCTTGGCACACGTGGCAAGCGTTTCTCTATGATCGTTAATGACGGCGTAATTGAAAAGCTTTCGGTTGACAACGGCCAATACGAGCTGACCAGTGCCGAAGCAACCTGCGGATTGACCTAAGGCACTCTCATAGGCTGATGCAGACCCAGCTGGCAAGGACGGTGTGATGGCTGCAAAGACCGTTCTTGTCACCGGGGGTGCTGGCTACATTGGCAGCCATGCATGTAAAGCTCTAGCAAATGCTGGTTACGAACCAGTGGTTTATGACAACCTGTACCGCGGACATCGCGAGTTCGTGAAATGGGGCCCTTTTGAAAAAGGCGACATTGTTAACAGAAAGCGCCTGGACGCGGTCATAGCACACCACAAACCATCAGCAGTAATGCATTTTGCCGCCCTAGCTATTGTTAGCGAGTCGGTGGAAACCCCCCTGCCTTATTACGATACAAATGTAGGAGGCACAGCCACGGTAGTTACCGCAGCCTGCTCAGCTGGCATAAAAAAGTTCATATTTTCAGGAACCTGCGCCGTTTATGGGATTCCAAACGTAACGCCGATTAAAGAAAGCGCAATACTAGCACCTATCAACGCCTACGGACGGTCAAAATTGATGGCGGAAAATGTTCTGGCCACAGCTAGCACGGCGCACAACCTATCCAACGTCACATTACGCTATTTCAATGCCGCTGGCGCAGATCCAGACGGCGAAATAGGTGAAAGACACGATCCAGAAACGCATATAATTCCAAATGTCCTTAAAGTGGCAGCCGGAAAGAGTTCCACTGTTGTTCTAAATGGCGATGACTACCCTACTCCTGACGGTACATGCATTCGTGATTATGTCCACGTTACAGACATTGCAAATGCTCATGTTAAAGCACTTCAATATCTGGATGAGAATCCTGGCTCTCATGTATTCAATCTTGGCACTGGTGACGGGTTTTCTGTTCGACAGGTCATCGAAACAGCGCGAAAAGTCACAAAAATGGATATTCCTATCAGCATCGGGCCACGGCGCGAAGGTGACCCAGCTATTCTGGTAGCTAACGCAAGTCGCATATTGGAAGCATGCGACTGGGCCCCAGAAAAACCTTCCCTCGAGGTCCAGATATCTGATGCTTGGACATGGCACCAGAAAAACGGATTTTAGGGCTTCTGATAGACTTGCACATGACAAAGATTGAGACTGATACCTATGATGTATACATTCGCTATACCTCATATACAGTCGTGACATGTTGACGCAATCTCTCCTTGAAATCACAAAACAGCTCGCACCCAGCGTAGCGAACTGGCCACGCCGGCAGCCTGGTATATTAATGGTTGATGGAAAAGAGCTACGTTATGGCGATCTTCACAGCTTCTACCATCAAAGTAGACAGATTTTTGGCGAACGCCTGTACGATTTTGAGAGTAAAAATCGAGCTCCAGTCATTCTCGACTGCGGCGCTCACATCGGCCTTGCTTCATTATATTTTAAGGAACGCTATCCTGAGGCACATATTAGAGCTTTTGAAGCAGACGCAGCACTTGCAGATTTTTGCAAAAATAACCTCATAGCTTTTGGTGCCAAAGATGTCGTTATTGAGGATGCAGCAGTTTGGACTCATGATCGGGGGGTGAACTTCGAAAGCTCCCATGATGATTCCGGGCATATCACCAATGCCCATAACGGTACCCTAGTGCGTTCCGTGCAGCTGCGATCGGTCCTAGATGAAGGCCCTATTGATTTACTTAAACTGGACGTGGAGGGTGCAGAGTTTGACATTCTAAAAGACTGTGGCAAGTCTCTCCGAAATGTTCAGAATCTGATCGTCGAAGTTCACGCTATGAAAGATAATCAATCTAAAATTGGGGAGCTATTGGAGAACCTGGAAAATCAAGATTTTCGTTACGTCCTTGGTGATCTTCACCAAGCTATATGGATGCCATCATCCTCGCCCCCACCTTTCCGCCACTGTAATACAGAAAAGTTTATAGTCACCGTTTTTGCGTGGCATGCATTGAATTAGTGCATCCATCACTACCTAATATTTATTGCTAAATTTCTGCGTCCATCGCTTGTAACATCTCATGACTATGAGTATGTCCACGCATAGAGCGCCTTGTGAAACCAGGTTTTACGAAACTAGCTCCATGGCACATATCCGTATCAAAAATAAACAACGTTCCGGCAGGTCCACAAATAGGCATGGAAGGCACCAGTGGTTCCGGCAACACATTTTCTATGTCTTTCAGAGCGGTGCGATGCATAGCGTCTTCACGTGCCGCGCGATTACGCACATTTGAGCCCGGAAGGGCTCGCATAGCCCCATTTCGTTCATCAGTATCGGTCAGATAAAGAAAAAATTTAAGCACATTACGCTTGTCGAAATGCAGTGCGAAAGGTGGCTTTGTTTGCTTACTTTGTGTCTCAGTTAGCTCGGACACAAATATCTCACCATTGAGCCTATAGTTATCCGCTCCATAATAAACTTGAGAAACATCAGACATGAATGATTCATTGAAGAAACTTGCAATATAAGAAAAGGTAGTGGAATCAAGTTCATCCTGCTTTAGGCGAATGTTAGTAATATTCTCGTACTCGTCTGTGGTGAAGCCAAGCTTGGCCCTGTTAACCAATAAATTGTCAAATTCAATATTCAGTTTTGCTAGCCGGTCTTTTTTAATGTAGCTGGGAAAAACGACAATTCCCCACCTACGAACTGTTTCTACAACGTCTTGAATGGAGGTAATAGAATCCCGATAAACTACCTCTCTTTCTAATGAAATATCTGACTTGTCGTAGACGGGGTTAACATCTGGCATAGAGTGCACTCTGTTCCTATTGCACATTTGGCTCTATGAGCGATATCTTAAAAGGATAGCAACTTTTTATTAACGAATGACTATCGCCCTTCACTTTGCGCTAAGCCAACGCTCGAATTGCGACTTTATTAACTGATTGCCCTCTACCTTTGCCTGAGAACTCTGTTATCTGCAATTTTTTCAATGGCTTGGTGCTTTTGACTATGGCAAGGAAAGCGTCAACGGTCATGGATCTTTAATTTGTCCAACGATCAACAAAGGGAACATGCGATGCAACCTCGCATCATCGCCGAGTTGGGAATCAACCACCAAGGACTTGAAACTATCGCCAGGGCACTAATTGATGCCGCGGCACATGCAGGCGTATGGGGTATAAAGTTTCAATACCGCAATCTCGTCAATACGTACGCTACCGGCTCTCGACAGATTGGTGATGAAATTCTCCATAAAGAGATCACTGAGAATTTTCTATCGCCAGAGAAGCTCGTTGAACTGGGCTTTTATGCACAAAGTTTAGGTTTAAAGGCAGGTATTAGTTTTTTTACTCCAATGGATATTGAAGACTTTGGATCTAAGGCAAATGTTTTCGATTTTTTTAAAGTCCCATCTGTTGAATTCACAAATACCGCTCTGATAAAGCGCATAGAGGTTTTTGATAAAATTGGATTTATATCTACAGGATCTTATGCTGAATCCGTTATTATCAAAACGCTAGAAAATCTAGATCGTAAACGCTGGACCCCACTTCACTGCGTTTCAAATTATCCTGTTGCCATAACTAGTCCAAAACTCGGTTACATAAAGCACTTACAGCACCTATGGGGGGGGCATGTTGGGTATTCCAGCCACGANGACCACTGGGAGACATGTTTGCTTGCNGCACAGCTTGGAGCCAGCGTAATTGAACGGCATATNACGCTAGATAAGAATTCCNAGGGTTTGGACCACNCCTCAAGCTCNAACCCCGACGAGTTTAAAAGGCTNNCAATATTTATGAAAAATATTGGATTACAGCTTGCAGGCGATGGACCCCGCATACCCAACCAAGGCGAGCTTCTTAATTTACAGAACCTCGGCAAGTCATTCTACGCAAGTAATGAAATCTCCAAGAACCAGCCAGTCACAATGGATAAGCTACAGCTTAGAACTCCGCGGACAGGCCTTGGACAAGAAGAAGTTGACAAATATTTAGGGCAACCAGCAGTACGCCATGTTAAGGCGGGCGAAGTCATTGATAGGTCCGTTTTTGAGCAATTTGCACATCCCACAAATGAGGTGTTGAGTTTCGCAATCGACAACAAAGTATCGATACCCGTTAGATTCCACGATTTAGCTGCCATGAAAGAAAAGTTTCCTATTGGACGTTATGAATTTCACCTTTCCTTCGGTGATATTTGCAGCCTGATTGATACATCCTCACTGGATCACACTGACCGCTACAGTATTCATCTTCCTGACTACGTCAGCTCCACGTTATTGCTAGATCCTTTCTCGCCAGATAAGGAACAAAAAAGCCAAAGCATTAGCATCATTGACCGAACAGCAGATTTCGCTGATAAACTTCAGCAATTAACCAGTTGTGAAGTTCCTATTGTAGGTAGCTTTTCTATGCTCCATACAAATTTGGACGACTTCTATAGCCAACATACTGAGCTGCTGGAAAAGTACCAAGGCCGCGGAGTTTTAATCTTGCCACAGTGGTTGCCACCGGTTGCTTGGTATTTTGGTGGCGCTGTCCGTCTAAACGCAATGAATAACGTAGCGGATATTGCTCATATAAAGGCGGAGAATCTACCCATTTGCATGGATATTTGCCATCTTTGCATGGGAGATAAAGTTTTCGATTTTACGGCTGCAGATGTAGTAGAAAATCTAGCACCACAAATTCGCCATGTGCATATCGCAGATGCGAGAGGTTATGATGGAGAAGGCCTGCCATTTGGTAGAGGTGATCTAGAAAATATGGACGCGATCCGGGCTGTTATGAGCCTTGATTGTGTGAAGGTGATCGAAGTTTGGCAAGGTCACCTTCATGGAGGATCTGGATTCGCCAAAGCCTTGCTTGATCTTAAGGAGTTATTTGATGGCCACAAATAACCATAAGAAAACAGCGCTGATATTAGGGGTAACAGGGCAGGACGGCGCCCACCTCGCAGACGAGCTACTAAGCCATGGATGGAATGTATATGGTGGATTTAGACGAGGCCATTCTACGAAACTTTGGCGTCTGGAAGAACTTGGAATTCTGGACAAAGTAAACCTAACAAACCTTAACTTGCATGAGCCTCATCAAGTTATCGAGATCATTAGTCAAATTCGTCCCAATTGTCTTTATCACTTTGCCGGAGAAAGCTTCATAGCCGATTCATTCCAACAACCACGTTCAATGATAGAGACCAACACTCTGGGCACGTTAAACATACTAGAGGCTATTCGTATTTTCTCACCCGAAACGCGATTATTTTTTTCCTCTAGTGCAGAAGTTTTTAGTTCCCCAAATGCCAAAGTATTATTAGACGAAAATAGCCCTATGAATCCAAGCAATCCATACGGAATATCTAAGCTAGCAGCTCAGCATTTAGTGGGAGTTTATCGCGAACGTTATGGCCTTCATGCGGTTTGTGGCATCATGTTCAATCATGAGGGTCCCTTGCGAGCACGTAATTTTGTCACCAGAAAAATAACCTATCACCTAGCACGCATGCGAATTGATGGCGGTCCACCAATGCAACTCGGAGCCTTCGACGCTGCTCGCGACTGGGGGTCAGCGATTGATTACGCCCGTGCCATTCCAATGACTTTGAATGTGGACATCCCCGAAGACTTTGTGTTCGCAACGGGAGAGGAAACAAAAGTGAGAGACTTCTTGAGCCTGAGCGCAGAATTTGCTGGTTTTTTACCCATATTTGAAGGAGATGGCCAGTCTATCACATGCCGAGATTCAAAATCTGATCAAGTTTTGGCCACTGTATCTCCGAAATATTTTCGACCCTTTGATACCCCTCCTTTAATAGGTAACTCTGGGCGTTTGAAACAAGCAACTGGTTTTGAAGGATCACGTAGCATATCTGTAATTGCTGAGGAAATGGTCAAAGCAGATATTCAGCGGCGGAAAAACGGTTTGGTTCATGTTTGATGAAATCAAGGACCGCTTACAAGGTTGTGTATACACGATATACACACCATTTGACGAAAACGAGAAGATTGATTACGACGCGCTTGATAGTTACCTAGAGCATATATACCGTACTGGTGGCCGTAAGTTCTATGCCATGGCGTACAACTCCCGATACTCTCAGCTGACTCATACGGAAATACTAAATCTCAATGAATTTTGCATCCGCAAAGTGAAGATGCTGGATACTCACAATATAGTCATCGTCGGCGATCCCATTCACTGCTCAACTAAAGAAACGATCACATTTTCCCAACATGCCAAAGATGCAGGTGCTGATTTAGTTTCCTTACTCGTCCGAGAGAAATACTTTAGCGATGAACAAATATTAGATCACTATGCCGAAGTAGGACGAGAATCCCGAATTGGTATTTTGGTGCACGAAATGCCCTTTGTATCTGGTATGGACGGTACCCAAATGCACTGGCCATACTCTCTATTTAAGGCACTACCAAAAGTTCCGGAAATTATCGCTCTCAAAGAAGATGCTAAAGATTTCAAAACTACGTGCATGGCGCTAGAAGTTGAACCACGTATACGAGTGATCATCGCAGGACGAAAGTCCAACTTTATAACGTACCGCTCCTATGGCGCACGAGCATATCTGAATGGCATATCAATGCTAGATGCGCGGATTGGCGAAGCATTCTGGGCCGCCTACGAATCTAATGATCAACTAACAACTCAATTTATTCTCGAGAGAATAGAAGCACCATTTTTCGATCGCTGTGCCGCAAAATATGGATGGCATAGATCCAATAAGGCATTGCTACAAGCAGCCGGATTAATGCATCGACGCGATCGCATGCCTCTAAAGCATATTGATGATAAAGAGTTTCTTATTGTAGATGAGGTACACAAAGAAGTAAAAGCCGCATGTAAAGAATTATTCAACACATGAGTATCGCAGCCTTTATCCCCGCCCGGTCCGGTTCTAAGCGCCTACCAAGCAAGAATATCTTGGATTTGGCAGGAAAACCGCTCGTTCTATGGACTCTTGAAGCCTTTGCAAACTCACCGAGCGTAGATCGTGTGATTTTCTCTACTGACTCTATAGAGTATTGGAAACTGGCAAAAAATCACCTGGGTGAAGAAAAATTAGTGCTTGATCTTCGGACGCCAGATGAGGCGGCAGATAAAATTAAGATCTTCGATTATATAAAAAACTCACGTCAAAAACTTTTTGGACAAGGGTTTTCAGATTTCGTGATGGGCCTACCTACCGTTCCATTCCGTACAACTAAGCACATCGAAGAAGCTATTGCCCTCTACCATAGAAATGGCACTCCTATTTTCTCGGCTACAGAATATAGCTTCCCGATTTCTTTTGCTTTCCACACCAGAGATAATGGGAGATGGGAGCCTATTTGCAAGGAAAGCCCCATGATCACCGGCAACACACGTAGCCAAGATCAAAGAACGGCTTATCATCCGAACGGCGCTATTTATGTGAGGTCAGTCTCCAGCCTTTCTGACCATAATTTAAAAACACTATATGATGACGCCGGAGCCTACGTTATGGACCGTAAGTTTTCGATCGATATCGACGATGAGGTAGACTTTCTGATGGCCTCAGCGATGGTAGAAGCCGGTATTTTGCCTAAGCAGAAAACTGATGCACGCTAACGCAATTGAATTCATTGAAGATATTGAAGCACGTATTGATACAAATGCTCTTGTTTATAGAGGTATTTGCTATTGGCCGCTGTGCCGTCTACGGCTTTGGGCGGCGCTCATGCGCACAACAGTGCTATCAAAAAAGCCCGGTGACCCTTCTGGTGTAGCTAATACACCGCCAACATGGCCTACTAGTAATCAGGTAGAAACTGAAGTTTTTGGCCCACAAACTATCGGGCTAATGCAAACGCAAACAAATTTTCCCTCACACAAGCTTAACAATGGTGGATTAAATACGCATGCCCTATTTTTTGTGCGGCCTGAAGAATATAGCGATAAAGTACAAAACCAAGCATTCGCTAAGACTATTGATAGTGTATTCGAAGCCATGCCAAAAAAGTTTTCAGCCCTGAAAGTAGAGATGGCAGATCCCCGAACTATGGGTTTTTCCAGGCACTTTCCATCGCTATTTTTGCACCCTGAGCGAGCTCATCAGAATGTAGAATTTGAACCGCGTGGGGTACTGGAAAACTTTTCAATTCTTAACGACGCTATTAAGGGAAGCAATGCTAGCCTTAATCTTGACCCCATTGAGCTTACAACAAGTATGGCAAGTATTTTATACTTTGCTCGTATTTTTGAAAAAATACTTACTTATCTGGGGCCGAAGGTATTTTTTCTCTCCGTGTATTACCACAATATCGGTATGGCCTGGTCACTAGCATGTAGGTGGGCTGGCGTGACTTCAGTTGATCTGCAACATGGACGCTTGGGCCCCCACCATGGCGCCTACACACATCTCACAGCGGCTCCAAAAGACGGCTATCACCTCATACCCGACCTAATTTGGTGCTGGGGTTCACAAACAAAACATGACATTGAGTCCAGAAAGAATCCCACATGTACTCGCCATGGTGGCATCATCGGAAGTAATGCCTGGCTCCAAAAATGGCGTTACGGTGATACTGAAGGACTAGAACCAGCAGTATCTGATAATTTCGCAAAAGTTACAGAGGGTAAGCTAAAAATTTTAGTGAGCCTTCAGCCACTTGATAGCCCTATCAATGCAACCCTTCTTGACGCCATGAAGCGATCACCCAAAGACTGGCTGTGGCTGATTAGGCTGCACCCCTTGCGCCGCCATACAGCCCCAGAAATCAAGAACATATTAAATAATTCCGGTATTAATAATTTTGAAATCGAAAAGGCTACCTCGCTACCGCTTTTTGGTCTACTCATGATGGTTGATCATCATGTAACTATCTTTTCTTCAGTTGTTATCGAAGCCGCAGCTTTTGGTATTCAAACAAGCCTTATTGGAACTGAGGGACGTGATATATTTAAATCTCAAATTGAAAAACGGATATGCTGTTATACACCCAACTCAAACAGCCTCATTGATCATATCGCCGGAGTCTTGCGCCATCATAATAAGACACCCATTGATGATAATTTTATTGATATGCGTGAAAATTTAGTAGATAGGACGCTAGAGTCTCTTATCCAGATGTCTGAATGAATTCAATTGTACGTGAAATCTTGTAGCTTTAAAATTGGGACTTAGAGCCCTGACACGAAAGTACATGGCCCGTTTCGCACCCACCATCTTCAGGCTTTTGCAACATCAGGAGCAAACTATCAAAGACTGGATTCCCGACATCCTTAGCGAAATAAGGAAAGAAAACATTTTTATGAAAACCTTGCCCCACTTTTCTTTCTGATAACGCACGATCATCGGCGTTACGATTCCCATCCATATCAAAAACAAAAGGAAATGTATCAAATTTTGAGGAATATGATGCAGCGGTATATTCACAAAGGCGATAATAGTGATCTGAGTTTTCTTCGTGTTTCGCTCGACGTCCGTACTTCGCGATAGAATTTAGGTCTTCTTTTTTGTATCGGTTAAGTATTGCCCTATTATTTTCACTATCATAGTAGGCTGGTTCTGTAGCAAACAACCAGCCTCCAGGCTTCAATGCCTTAAAGCATTCAGAAAGTGTAACAAAAAGATTCTCGGAATGGTGTAACGCGCCAATTGAAACGATAAAATCTAATTCATTAATCAGTTTAATATCATTAAACGTGCCGTAAACTTTTTCAATTTTAGAGGCATCAGCAGATAACACGGTTTGGACTTGTGGAATAAGCGTATTCACAGAAACTGGATCGTAATCCATGCAATAAATTTTATTAACATTCGGCATTAAAGACAAAAGACTTGAACACCATCCACTACCTGCTCCAATTTCTAATACAGTCCCAGATATTGGCTTGCCCATGATGTGCTGAGAACGAAGCACAGCTTGTCGACGCCAATGCACCCGATCTGATGAAAGAAATCTTGCTGCCGCATCTTCATTAGCAAAATTTTTGATCAACTGACTGTGCAGGGAACTTTGTAGTTCGACTGCGCCGGGCCTAATAAATGGATCGATTTTTCCATCTAGCCAATTCAGAGTCATAAATTAAACACCTTTTTGTAGAGACATGCATTAGATCTAAATCAGTACGAATTGGCCTAAATCAGACACTAAAGCCAATCACCACCAGATATCGAAATCATCTGACCTGTGATAAATTGCGACCAATCTGATAGTAAATAATTTATTAGAGCAGCAACTTCCTGGGGCGTTCCCGCTCTTTTTAGTGGAACCATCTTCGCCCGCGACACCATATCATCAGGGGTTTTCGCCTGCCAGCGTTCATGAAAACCGCTTGCAATAAAACCTAGCCTTACACCATTTACTAATACACCGTTGTCAGCGCCCGCTTTTGCCAACCCCTTAACTACACACTCTATGCCGTATTTGGCGACCCCATAGGCAAGACTGTTAGGCCCACCACCATGTAGAGATGACTCCGTACCCGTAAGAATGATACGACCACCAGAATCTTGTTTTAACATTTGGCGGAAAGCAGCCTGAGCAAGAAAAAAAGGAACTGTAAGATTTAGCTGAATATCATGAGCCCAAGCCTCTTCCGTTATATCTGGTACACATTCAGCTCCAGCTATTCCACCAACTAATACAACTAGAGAGTCAAGCCGCTCAGTTGAATTGCTAAATTGCGCGACTAACTCCTCACAATCTTCAGCCGACTGTAGATTCTTCTGGATTTTAATTATATTTTTTGCCGATCCAGCATATGGCTGAGTCGCACCATGGGCCCCAATGACACTATTTGGTGTCTTTGATAGGGCATCTACTACAGCGCTTCCTATACCCCCCGAAGAGCCTGCTACAAGAATACGAGTCCCATCGACTGCTTTAGGATGCATATCCACAGATTTTTTTTTACTATTTCTCAAAAGTTTCAGACCCCGCAAGTGGGTACATAGTTTAGTTAGTAACGACCCTTCACACGCCACGCAGCAAGTCTGTGCTCAAGACTCGATATTTTTTCCATGCCTTTATCTGACATCGCAGCGCGGTCAGAACTAAAGTAAGACCAGAATATATCTTCACGATAAGTCGTAGAATAAGTCGTTTCTAGTGATTCAACTACTTTCCAGTTCTCACCTAAGAATTGCTCCGCTTCTTCATAAAATGGGGCGCAAATATTATCGGGAGGATCGTCTACTGGGGATAATCCGATTTTAGCTCTCTGCATATTTATATATGCGGTATTCATGTATTTTGCAGAGTAATTTGCATCATCAATGGCTACAATCGCACCCTCACGAAGTGATTTGCTCGCAAACTTTAACTCAGAAACTAGCGTGTTTAGCGTATGTTCACTATCTAAAAAACAAAAGTCACTTTCTAAGCCAAGCTCAGCCACAACACCGACACCTAAATGATCACTGGTGCTACTGTAAGGAATAAATTTCCAATGGTTCCAAATATTAGCATCATAATGCTTGGCCAGAGTATCAGTTATAACCCCTCTAAGAAATGCACCTTTAGAGCCGTTTATATCCCATGAATACAAAACACCATTGTGTTTCATGGCATGGTTTAAAAGCACGATCGTACTGGCACCTATACCCGTCTCCAGAATAATTGGGCATTTATCTGCCTGTATTGATTTCTGGATTAAATTATGTATGGCAAGGTATTCGGAATCAGGAATAGAATTCACCCAGCGGGGAAGAAGCCGCTTTACGAACACTAGATAGTCTTCTTTATTTGTTTCAATTTCAGAAGACGTACCAAAATAAAAGTCATACATATCGAGAGTTCCAGGCTTAATTCAAGCTATATGAAAATTAGTTTTATACTACTTTATTATGATGACGCTTATCTTTAGTTTGTTCATGAGCCTCTTCAAAACAATCAAGAATACCTTGGCCGATATCAACAAAATTTTTCACTGTGAGCTTTTGTCCCAGGCGGGGCTGAAAACTGTAAGGACTGACCGCGTAATGCAACCCTGAAGGCGGTGGCTTTATATTAATCTCTGGTCTGTCTGGTGCAATCTCTGCAATCATTTCCATAATCTCACGAACATGTAGCCTTTCAGTACCTGTAAGCAAAACGCGCTTACCATCGAACTCGTCATCCAAGATATCAACACTTAGCCGTGCTGCGTCTTCAACATGAATGTATTCACGTACAGCATTCTCATTGCCATAATAAGTAAGCGTTTTTTTCTCTAAGCATTCTCTAACTAATTTACCAATTGTATTGTGCACGCCAGACCTACGCCCATAAAGAGAGCCATATCTTAGAATGGTATGCGAAATACTATGGGCCTGATGAAATGCTTCTACAAAAGATTCGGCAGATTGCTTGCTAGCTTTGTAAATACCACCATCTCGCGAATAAACATAAACGCTACTAGCCAAAACATAACGCCGTATTTCTGCATTTCTAGATGCCTCAATAGAGTTAACTACTCCGAGCACGTTTACTGTAGCAGTGCGAATTGGATCGCTAGCTGCTTCTTCAATATCGGATACAGATGCAAAATTAAAAACGTAGTCACAACCATTAATCGCTGATTGGACGTCAGAAATATTAGTAATATCACCAACGATCATTTGTTGGTCAGGCAAAATATATGGGGAAGGAATCTTGTCAAACACACGCACGACAAAGCCACGACGAGATAGCTCGTCAGCGACATAGCTTCCCAAAAACCCACTGCCGCCTAACACGATAGCGACTTTTGCTTGGTTTTCCGCCAAAATGGCACTCCTTAGCTAAACATACCCATCTTCACTGCACTCAAGATACGTTTTTCCGTCACAGGACATAGAAATACAAAAAGGTGGTTCAGAATATGTTAATTTCTAATGCTTACCCAGTAAGGCCAAAGGCACACCACGATCATGACGACCAGCATGTTTCTTGCATTTACCGCGGATGATCACCTCTGGGACAAGTCGCAGAAGCTCTTGTTCTTGTCACAAGCTTGCCTTCTTCACGATGCCCGCCGATCTCATTGGCAAGGCCTTGATTATGAAATCTTGCCTAATCTATGGCATGACCCCCAACGTCTTAAATCTGCTATCAAGTATGTTGATGACTGTGCGGAAAAACTATTAGGCCGGCTTGGTCGATACCTCAGTGAATTACATCAAGTCCCATACCATGAAGGCCATTGGAGGATTATACTATACTCATGGTTGCAACGATACATTCACGTCGTATTTGATCGATTCAGCCATATTCGCTTTGCTTTTGAAAATTATGGAAATCTCACCACGGGCTTAGCGAGGAATGGGGCTTTCCAGACAGTCTATGATCTAGCTCACTACACTAGCATTGCCAACTCAGACTCATACAATTATCAAATTTGTTCCCACATAGTTTCTGCTCTTAATGATCCATTCATTAAATTGCATGAATCAGTATCTACAACTCACCAATACGATCCGCTTAACCCAGACAAACATAGTAAGACTCGTGGTTCTGTATTCTTATATAATATACACTATCGCCATGAAGCTATGATTCAGCAACTCGAGGACAGCCTCAACAGTGTGATACAAAGGTATCCGGAAAATTATTTCGACCGAAGTCAATTACCCAAGCCAGAGCGCATTCTTGATAATGACCGCTTGGGATTAACAAGAATTCAAGCTGATGATTTGTTTGAACAAATTCTTATCCGCACGTTGCCACAAACCTTTCCCACACTCTACCTTGAGGGTTACAGTCAAAGTATAGAGGCCATCCAGCGCCTATTTCCCACGTCCCCCCAACTAATAATTAGTTCAGCTCACGGATGGTATACCCAAGAAGTTTTTAAATTCTTCGCCGCTGTATCCAAAACGAGAGGGAGTCGTATTGTTTCAATGCAAGCAGGGGGAAGTAATGGGCTATATCATTATTTTTCACAGCAAGCGCATGAGCAGAGGCTATGTGATCGAGAATTCGTATGGGGCTGGGCAAAACCTAAGGAAATAAGACGGCGTAACGTCCCGTGTTTTTATACAAGTAAGATTTTATCTAAGGCCGCCAAGAACCGATACGCTAACCGAGGATCAAAAATATTGTTTTTACAAGCTGGACCCTTTGAACGGTTTTTAAGATGGATTGATAGTACGCCCTACGGAGGTGGTTCGGGAGAGGCTTATATTGAATGGCAAAAAAGGTTTTTTGGGGCTCTGCGCCAGACTACTCAAGCCAGAGTGTTATATCGCGAGAAGCCACAACGTAAGGATGGTCAGCATTTTGTAGGTAGAATTGCTGAAACTTTCCCTAAGCTAGAGTTTGAAGACACCTACTCAATAGCGGCACCCGACCGTATACTAGACCCTGGTATCCGAATAATTGTTGCCGACCATTGTTCAACTGGGTACCTGGAGAGTCTCGCTGCTAACAAACCGACGGTACTTTTTTGGAATTCGAACCTATGGCTAACGGGCATAGAAGGTTCTAAATTGTGTGACGAAATGCGGGACGTGAACATTCTCCATGATTCACCGGAAAGCGCCGCTGAATGGGTGGAGCGAATATATGAATCGCCTTCTGACTGGTGGCTATCCGATAGAGTTCAAAACGTAAGGCAAGTAGTGGTTAACCAATTTGGCTGGGGTACGGAAGATTGGCTGAAATACTGGCGTGAAACCGTTTTGTCTGAGCTCGAAATTGCGAAACGCAGTGGCAGCTCTACAACTATCGATGGTAAGAGATGACCTCTCCCCAAAAAAAGGCTGATTCAATCATATGACAATTCCAGCTCTCTTGATCGGACGTGGCGGAAGCAGGGGCCTGCCGGGTAAGAATACAATGCGTGTGCTCGGTCGCCCTCTCATGGCATACCCACTTATGGCCGCTAGACAATGTCGTTATGTTGACAACATATATATATCTTCGGACAGCAGTGAAATCATATCCATTGGAGAACAGTATGGAGCAATAACTATACAACGCCCGCCAGAATTGTGCACCATTGAGGCGTTGGGTGAAGATGCATTTCGCCACGGATATAAGGTAATTCTCGACCACTTGGAGACTCAAGGCGAGAAGATTGAATTTTTAGTTTTACTAATGGCAAACGCAGCTACGATTACATCGGATTTAATTGATAAGGGAATTGAGATGCTTAGAGCCGATCCGAACATGGATTCGGCTGTGACAGTTTCAAAATATAATATGTGGAGCCCAATTAGAGCTCGCAAGATAAACGATTCTGGATATCTCGACCCGTTCATCCCTTTTGAAGCTTATTCTAAACCGGACAAGCTTAGCTGTGATCGAGATTCCCAAGGCGATATTCTTTTTGCGGATATGGGAGTGTCGATTGTGCGTCCACATTGCCTTGAAAATCTTGATTTTGGCCTATTACCTCAAAAGTGGATGGGTCAAAAAATTGGCGCGATCACATCTTGGGGTGGATGCGACGTAGACTATGAATGGCAAATAGCTGGTGTTGAATACTGGTTGCAGAAACATGGCTTTGAAGCAGCCGATGATAGTGATGAAGACATTGAGTAACACTAAAATATGGCAGAATGGTGGATTTATAAAAAATTCACACCTTGGTGCACATAGTGCCCAATTCTAGTATTGCCAAAGGGATATCGGCATTTATGGATGGCGGTGAGCGCGTTTACAAAAAGCATAATAGTTTTGTTGGCCTACATCAAACAAAGGCGGCCACCGTTGATTCTGCGCTAAATCGTCTGAAATCTATTTTTGAAAAACCTGACCGGTATACTGGCATTGATACATCCAACCACTGGATTCTTGACCGGGCTTTATCGGATATTTTAGATCCCCCGAGAAAAAAAACAGGGCCAACGTTGAAACTAACTCCACATGTGGCTGGTGAGATTCTTTCTTATTCCGATGAATCAGTTCTACCACTTTACCTTGTGCATAGGTATCGTTACGAAATATTTCCCCAAACGAAAACTCTGGACGACTTTCCTCCATATTTGCAACTGGAGCCTTCCTCGGTATGTAATTTTCGGTGCGTTTTTTGTTACCAAGTCGATAAATCATTTTCGAATAAATCCAATGGGCATATGGGCCATATGTCCATCGGATTATTTCGCGACGCTATAGATCAAGCTGAAGGGAATATAGAATTCTTGTCGCTTGCCTCACGCGGAGAGCCTACCCTCAATCCTGATTTTGATGCCATTATGGCATATACTTCTGGAAAGTTTCTCAATTTGAAAATGAATACCAACGCTTCTTTGCTGACAGAGGAAAGATGTCACTCAATTTTGCAAGGTGGCGTAAAAACGTTAGTCATTTCTGCAGACGCAGCAAAAGAGCCTCTATACAGTAAGCTAAGAGTCAACGGGTCTTTGGACAAAACAATAAGAAATGTTGAACGATTTCAAAATATTCGCGAATCCCAATACCCAATGTCTGAAATCATCACACGGGTATCAGGCGTTAAGGTTTCAGAAAGTCAGAATTTAGATGAAATGGATAGTTTTTGGGGAGGGCTTGTGGATCAAGTTGCCTTTGTCTCGTACAATCCATCTTTCGGGGAAAAATCAGCCTATTACCAAGATGTTAATGAGGTCACATCACCTTGCTCAGACCTGTGGAGACGCATGTACATATGGCATGATGGTCTAGTTAATCCATGCGATGTCGATTACAAATCATATTTGACCGTCGGAAACTTTCCAGCATGCGATTTATCGAAATTATGGAAATCAAAAGCCTATGCCTACCTACGAACAAGCCACGAGAAGCATAAACGTGGCGACCTCACACCCTGCAGCGGATGCGTCGTAGTTTGAAAACTACAACTGCACGCCTTAGTTTTTCTAATATTGCTTGGGCCAAAGAATCTGACGAATTATATCTCCGCTTGCTGTCAGACCTAGGTGTGGAAGGTGTCGAAATAGCAGCCTCTTTGGTATGGACTGAGCCAACAAAAAGCACGGTACTGCAACGCCGCAACTATCGCAATTTTATTTCGTCGTTCGGTCTACAAATCAGTGGCCTTGCATCTCTTCTCTTCTCGCGACCAGACCTAGAGTTATTCTCTTCTGGTGTAAGGCAACAAGCTATCATTGACTATTTGCGTAGCACTATTGACCTGTGCTGGGATTTGGGTGGCCGATATCTTGTTTTTGGCCGCCCACAAAATCGACAAAGAAAAGGATTGCCATTATCCCAAGCGAACCAAATGGCTGAAGCCGTGTTTAGCGTAGTTGGTGCTCACGCTGCAGATCGTGGATGCGTTATTGGAATAGAGCCCTCTCCTACTCCCGAATGCGATTTTATTACCACTTTGGCGGAGGCATATAATTTGGTCTCCAAAATTAGCTCTCCCGGCGTTCGCCTACATTTCGATACAGGCGCTGCTGAAGGAGCCAATGATCATCATCTCAAATCAGATGTTCTAAATACACTTCTAAAGGGAGCCTCATCGTGTCAAATTAATGACTACAGTCTAAGGCCCCCCGGAACTAACGAGGGGAACCTGCACTCGATTTGGGCAGAGAGTCTTGCCTCAACTAAATATTCGGACTGGCTTGCAATTGAGATGCAGGCACTTGCAAAGTACCCTCTGTCAGAACAAATTAGTAAATCTGTCAAATTTACAAGGCAAGCATACCAAAAAGTGCTTACACCCCAGGATTAAAGGCCACTGTCCCAACTGGAATCAATCCACGAAGTGGCTGACCTTTAAAATACCTCACAGCCTCTTCGGCTGCCTTCAACTCCATAGCAGTATGGCAATCCACAGAACATGACCCTAGGTGGCAGGTAAGAATACAATTATCCAACTCTATCAGGCGCCCAGCATATGGCTCTGATTCAAAAACATCGACAGCGGCGGCCGATATTTCGCCTTTACTTAATGCGTTGAAAAGTGCCGTCTCGTCTACTACTCCTCCGCGAGCAGTATTGATAAGTACAGCAGATTTTTTCATACGCCTCAGTTCCGCCACACCAATGAGATGATAGGTTTTTTCTGTAAGAGGTACATGAAGACTAAGGATATCTGATTTCTCAATTAGTTGATCCAGTTCATCAACCCATTCAAAGCCATCCCGGGCGCTAAGTTGCAAATCAGGCGCTATATCATAGCAAAGAACACGGGCTCCAAATGCACGCAAATGCAGGCCTACAAGTCTCCCAATACGTCCCACACCAACCAAGCCTATGGCCGATTCAGAGAGTCTTCGCCCCAGCGGACGGTCCCATATTTGTTTTCTTAGGCCACGATTCGACATAGAAACATGCCTGAGCAAATCGATAGCAAGACCAACCGTTAATTCAGCAACAGCAGGTGCGGGCTCGTCTGGGGTATATGTAATTTGGATGCCACGCTTATGCGCGGCCTCAAGGTCAATGCTATCTAAACCTATGCCCACGCGCGCAATAAGCTTGAGGCTTGGCGCCCGATCCATAACTGCTGCGGTGATGGGCTCAGTTCCTGCGATAATGACATGGCAACCCGGCACAAGACTGATCATTTCCTCTTCTGACAAAGTTCGACCGTGAGGATTCAGGGTGTACGAGATACCAGCACTTTTTATAGTGGATAAGGGTGCTGCATCCGCCGTGGAAAAGGGTACCGCAGAAATCAAAAGGTGTTGGTTCATGGTGAATTTGGTACTGTGAAAATCAAATAAAGACAAACAGCGATTTTGCCTTACCACGTGAAATGGAATGTATTATGGCACTTCCCCCTAGATTCGAGTATCTACCTCAGGGCTGGGACCCAGAATTAATTAATAAATCGGGAAGCTGGGATAGCAAAGCGGTAGTTAAGAAAAAGGCCGAGGCATGGCAACAACAAGTTACCTCGATTCAGAGTCCTGGCGTTCTGGCACCAACAATTGATCAACATAACTTAATCATCACTTATGGCTTCGTAGTTGGTGTAGTTGCACAAGGTAAGAGCTCTATATCTGTATTAGACTGGGGTGGTGGTTTTGGCTGGTACTATAATATTGCAAAAAGCTTATTTCCTAGCCTTAAGATTGACTACCACTGTAGAGACGTCCCCACGATGGTAGCTCAGGGCCGCAAACTCAACGCCGAAATATTATTCCATAAAGATGATCGATGCTTCAATCGAAAGTATGATTTGGTGATGGCGAATGGCTCAGTGTCGTATTCACCAGAATGGAAGCAAACTATCTTAAATCTTACTAATTGTAGTTCTAAGTATATATATCTTTCAAAAGATGCATTGCATGGCAAAGCTCCAACTTTTGCTGTTCTTGATAGGTCATATCAATACGACAATAAGAACGGACATAATATGCTGATTTGGTTTTTTAATCGCTCCGAGTATCTATCTTTGGTAACTGGCTGCGGATTCAGCTTGCTCAGGGAATTCAAGCTATTAAACTTTTCTCACGAAGTAATCAACGCCCCGGAACAGAATCGAGAACGGCATGGTTTTTTATTTCATAGAGATAATAATAAGTAGCAATGTAGTTTTAGATACGAGAAAAAATAGTCACACGATTAGTCATACGTATTAAATTCACAATAGGACAATCCAGGCCTCCTGATAAAAATCTTTTTATGAGCATGCCTTTAGTAGTTGTTGGTGCAAGAATAAATAGGTGAGAGGTATTAGAGAGCATTGCCATACTCATGGAAATTCGATGTCTGGGGAAATCCGGAGAATGAGTGCTGACTAAAGATCCTTGCCTATATTCGCCGCCTGGGAACAAAGACGCTACATGGCCATCGGCACCAAACCCAAGTACTGTAGCCGCTGCTGGAAACGGAAAATAATGCAGACGGCACTGAGCCTTAACTAATCCCTCTTGAGGCGTACGCCCTGATGTTTTCAACCCGACTATGATTGACTTAGCCGCTCGGCCTCGATGAAATAGTTGGCGTAATTGATGCTCATTACTGTGTACACTGTTCGGCGCAACCCAACGTTCGTCGCTCAAAGTGGTATATATTCTGGTCCAAGGAACAAATACTCTGGGAAACTCGCCCAAGAAAGCCCGAACGCTCTTCCCTCCAGACACTACTAATCCTGCTTCTGCAGCCGTCTTCAAGCGCTCCACCAGCGCAAGGGCAACAGCCTCACAAAGTGCCCCCACCAACTCCATTTCACCTTCAAATAGCCTGAAATCCATTAAAGTCTCATAAAAATCAGCCCTAATATATATGGCTCTATGACAGAACTCATGAAACTATCAATATGAATTATGTTATTGGCTTATGTATGCAGCCACATCAACCATTTCCACTTGTATCCCCCTGCACGCATATGCTTCATTCCAGGCTACAGTTGTTGCGGTAGCACCCGTTATTCAGCTTGAACTTTTGGGGCAAGAAATCAAAAAGGAGGGGTTCTATGACTTCTGGACGTCCTGATGTGCAACCACTTGACGTAAGAGGTGCAATATATGCGCTAGGTGGATTCGCGTTTTCCGCATTTTACATGCTACTTTGGTATATTGCCCCCGGCCTAATGACTGCCCCTAGTTGGGCAGGAAATGCTGTGCCTTGGAGTATTTTACTAGGAACATTTGCTATCCTTGCACCGGTTCTACTTGCCTGGCTATGCGCTCGAACAGACGTTGAGAGCCCATCAGATGAAACTTATGAAGTAGCCGAACACTAATATCTGTTTTTGGGAGAATATTATGGAGTCCTCAGTAAATACTGTGGCAATTGGCTTTTTTTTTGGTGTCATTGCTCTAACACTAGCTATCACCTATTGGGCAGCACGGCGCAGTCAAACGACTAAACAATTATACGCAGCGGGTGGAACGATTACCGCCACACAAAATGGGCTAGCAATATCCGGGGACTTGGCATCTGCAGCACTTTTCCTCGGAGGCATCGGTATGTTCTTTACCTCGGGCTACGATGCAACATTATACTTCTTCCCGGCTATGGCTGGTTTCATCATCATGCTTGGGTTTGTCGCCGGCCCAATGCGAAAACTTGGGCGTTTTACGTTCACCGACGCGGCCGCTGTAAGGCTTTCTCCAGTCCCTATTCGTGTTATCGCAGCCTTGGCCGCTCTTGCTGTAACACTAATGTATTTAATTGCTCAGATGATTGGTGCAGGAGGTCTCATACAAATTTTATTTGGTATCCCTTACAATGTTTCTGTGATCATTGTAGGCGGGCTGATGGTTATATATGTCGCTTTTGGAGGTATGCTTGCCACAACCTGGGTACAAATAATTAAAGCCGGCTTACTTTTCGGGGCACTGGCAGTGATGTCAATAATGGCTCTCGCTGAAACCGGCTTCAGCCTAAATGAGCTTTATGCACGAGCTGCTGCCGTACATAAACTCGGCGCTGATCTATTTCAACCCGGTGGGTTAGGTCTCACCCAAGGTCAGACCATTTCACTGGCCCTAGCCATTGCCATAGGTATTCCTGGCATGCCCCATATTCTAATGCGCTTCTTCACGGTGCCCAGTCCAGTCGTCGCGCGTAAATCGCTAGTAGTCGGAATGGGTATGATGGGTATGTTTTACACCATGGTATTCTTGTTTCTGGGCGCAGCCGGCGTCGCATTCGTAACAGGCAACCCTGATTTTGTATTGGCAGATGGAACGCCCCGTGGTGGCACAAATATGGTTGCTTTACACTTAGCCGCCTACCTAGGTGGAGACATCCTATTTGGAGCAGTCGCGGCTATAGCTTTCGCTACTATTTTGGCTGTTGTTGCTGGATTAACCGTGGCTGCTGCATCAGCCCTATCGCACGATCTTTACGCTAGCGTAATTGCTCGTGGAAAAACCAGTGAACGCCAGGAGACTATAGTATTCCGTATATCTGCATTAGCAATCGGCGCCGTCGGGATCGGCCTTGGTATAGCCTTTGAGGGTCAAAGCATTATCTATGTCGTTGGTATGCTTTATTCGATAGCAGCCAGTGCAACATTTCCAATATTAGTTTTGTCGATGTTCTGGAGTCGGCTTACCACTATCGGAGCTGTCGCGGGTGGGTCGGTCGGTTTGATCCTATCTGTTGGCCTTATTATCGTAGGGCCAAGCGTTTGGGTGCAAGTTCTTGGAAATCCCGAAGCACTACTACCATTTGATCAGCCGGCTATCGTGTCTGCACCCTCAGCATTCGCTGTAATGATAATTGTATCTCTATTGACACGAGAAAAGCACTGGGATGCGCCTGCAACTCAAGCTGCTGAATAGATTTAGAGAGGAGGCGGCAACAACTCACAATGTTGCCGCCTTATTCTGTTAGTAGGACGCCCGGGCCGCCTCAAGAAGACTGGCTGTTGCGTAAACACATAGTCCAACTACGTTGGTATAAGAGCCTCTAATGGCACTGACAAAGACTGCTGCCCGGCCTTGTATAGCATAGCCTCCAGCCTTACCCTGCCACTCTCCGCAATCAACATAAGCATCTATGTCCTTCTTTGTCAGACGCTTAAACTTTACCGTCGTCGTAATTTGCCTTCGCCACAAAATCCCACTGGCAACAACAATGGCGATGCCCCCGTGAACTTTATGGCGACGCCCGGATAACAGCTCCAGACAACGTCTAGCCTCGCGGGCTTCTTGAACTTTGGGCAGTACCCGACGTCCACAAGCGACAACTGTATCCGCCCCCAATATGACCGCATTTGGATTCTCAACTGCTGTGGCTTTAGCCTTATGGACTGCGAGCCTTACTGCCATATCAGCAGGTTTCTCATTGCATATAGGTGATTCATCTATTCCAGCTGGCACGACAAGGTCTGGCACTTCTCCGATCTGCTGCAATAATGCAAGGCGGCGCGGTGATCCAGACGCAAGAACAAAGTGAGAGGGCATTATCAGAACTGAGGGTAATCAAGAACTGGAAAAAGTTCCAGAATTCTGTGTTGCATTTGATCGCGGGCTTGTCGGTAAGCACCAAGGCACGCTTCCCGTGTTCCCTCAACCTGAGTTGCATCGAATATTTCCCAAAGCCGCGTATCGCAGTGCATATAGCGTGTCAAATCGTCTGCGTGACGCTGCGCGTCCGTAGATAGCGAAATAACAAAATCAAACGAGTCATCTGTGAGACTTTCAAATGTTTTCGGCTTATGTTGCGACATATCGACCCCAATTTCTTTCATCACTTCTACCATAAACGGATCACGCTTACCCAGATGAACACCAACAGAGTCAACAAAAACACGGCTTCCGTGAAACCGCTTCATAATTCCTTCTGCCATAGGTGAACGTACTTCATTCATAGTACAGCAAAACAAGGTGGAAGAAGGCAATATTTGCATTATGAGATGCCTCTAGCCCCGCATGTGCAAAACACAAAGAAGTGTGAAAAAGCGTCGCGATGTTGGCTGATCTATTTCAACCTCAGTTTCTAGACGCTCTCTGAGCATTTGTGCGCCTTCGTTGTGCAAACCGCGACGGCCCATATCTATCGCTTCAATTTGTGAGGGCGATGATGTTTTAATAGCGTCAAAATAACTCTCGCAAACCAGAAAGTAATCTTTAATCACAGACCGGAACGACTTGACCGGTATTGTAATCTTTCGTTGGAGTTTATCTTTGGAATTATATATATCGAAAACTAAACGATCTTCCGATAATTTGAGCTTTAGGTGATAAGGTCCGGGTGAAGCATCTTTTCCCTTTAGATCAAATTTATTTTCTTGCAATAGATCAAATAGCGCCACCTCTCTCTCATGCTCAACCTCAGGACGACGGCGAAGAAAAGACTTTTCATCGAGTTGGATTTTAACGATAGAACGCAGGCCCTGGCCCTCACCCGCAGGCGCCAAATCGCCGCCCGGTCTGACCATCACTTCTTCCTGCTTCTGAGTCTCAGGGCTATAGACCTAGCATGTGCATCCAAAGACTCGGCCTGTGCCATATCTACAGCGCTCGGTCCAATTTCGACAAGATTTTCGAATTCACAAGCTATTAAAGAAGTGCGCTTCAAGAAATCGGATACGCTAATGCCAGACGAAAATCGGGCAGCACCGGACGTCGGTAATACATGGCTCGGCCCAGCAATGTAGTCACCAATCGCTTCAGGCGAGAATCTCCCCAAAAAAATCGCTCCCGCATGTCGGACTTGTTCTGCCAACCCGTCAGGGTCTTCAATCGCTAACTCCAAATGTTCTGGGGCAATTTCATCGATCAACGCAGCAACATCTGCAAGTCTATCTACGATGATAACAGCACCGTTATTTTTCCAACTTTTCGCTGCGATCTCAGCACGTGGCAATGTTTTGAGCTGACTTTCAACAGCTTTCATAACCCTATCCGCAAATACCTCATTATCTGTAATGAGAATAGATTGAGAGGAGGCATCATGCTCGGCTTGCGCCAGCAAATCGGCTGCGATCCACTCAGGATCATTCGCACCATCGGCTACAACAGTCACCTCTGATGGCCCAGCAACCATATCTATCCCCACCATACCAAAAACCTGCTTTTTAGCAGATGATACATAACTGTTTCCGGGTCCAAGAATTTTATCAACTGGTGAGACAGTTTCAGTACCATATGCAAGCGCCGCAATAGCTTGAGCGCCACCGATACGGTAGATTTCATCGACACCCGCAATCGAGCAAGCTGCTAGCATAAGTGGATTAACTACACCATTGGTTGCCGGCATCGTAACCACCAGCCTATCTACGCCGGCAACCTTCGCCGGTATAGCGTTCATTAAAACCGATGAAAATAATGGAGCTGTACCCCCTGGCACATAAAGCCCAGCAGAATATAACGCTGTCCATCGCCAACCTAGACGAACGCCTTGTGCGTCTACATACTGTTCATCCCTGGGCAATTGTTTCTGGTGGTATTCACGAATTCTCTCTGCAGCCACATGGAGGGCTTTAAGCGTTTTAGCATCACACTTTTCCAATGCTTCGGCGGTTTCCGTACTGGTAAAAGCTAATGCATCAACACCTAAAGAATCACCATCAAAACGCTTTGTGTATTCAACCACCGCCGCATTACCGCGCGCTTTAACATCAGCGATAATATCCGCCACAACACCGTCAACACTTAACTTCTCTTCACGGCTTTTTTGGATAAATTTGGAGAACGCTAAGGAAAACCCAGCGGCTGTGGCCAAAAATTTCTGTGCCATGACTTCACGGCCTTTCAGTTACGGCACGAAATTTATCAATCCAGCCGCTAATTTCTTGTGGCCGCACTTTTAGTGCTGCGCGATTAACAATTAGGCGGGAGGTCACCTGCGCGATTGTACCCACCTCGACCAATCCGTTGGCTTTGAGCGTATTACCGGTAGAGACCAAATCAACAATTCGCTGACACAAACCTAGAGTAGGCGCCAACTCCATCGCACCGTTCAACTTAATACATTCTGCCTGGATGCCTCTATCAGCAAACCAGCGATTGGTCATATTAGGATATTTCGTCGCAATCCGTATATGACTGAGCCGGCCAAGCTCTAGGCCGCCCTGCAAATCTTTGGGCTGAGCTATAGACAAGCGGCATTTACCGATTCCTAGATCAAGGGGCGCATAAACCTCTGAGTAATCGAATTCGACCAACACGTCGTTGCCAGCTATTCCTAACTGTGCACCGCCAAAGGCAACAAATGTTGCAACGTCGAAAGAACGAACGCGAATCAAACTGATATGAGGATGGTTGGTGGCAAATAACAGTTTGCGCGAACCTTCGTCCGTAAATGCGGGCTCCGGGTTGATGCCCGCCGCACTGATAATTGGCAGGGCTTCTCCCAGTATCCGTCCCTTGGGGACAGCTATGACGAGAGTATCTTGCTTCATGAGGTGCTCAATATTAGCGCTAGTAAAATAAGTGGCGCGCTTGGTCGCCTTTAACACCAATTTTGACGTGAGTCACCACCCCGTGGTCACCGAAGTATCTGCTCTGTAGCCGTTAAGCACCAGATAGGCGCTCAATTCGTGCACCACAGGCCCCGAGTTTCTCTTCCAACCGCTCATATCCCCGATCAAGATGATAAACCCGGTTAACGAAGGTTTCGCCCACAGCCGCCAAACCTGCCAGAACCAGAGAAGACGAGGCCCGAAGATCAGTCGCCATGACCGGAGCACCTGACAACTTCTCTACTCCACGGATAATGGCGGAAGCACCGTGAACGTTCACGTCTACACCAAACCGTGTCAATTCCGGTACGTGCATAAAACGATTTTCAAAAATAGTCTCAGTTATCATGGCTGCGCCAGTTGCTGTAGCCATTAGCGCCATCCACTGAGCCTGCATATCTGTTGGAAACCCGGGAAACGGCTCAGTCATCACATCGATACCCAACAATCCGTTCTCGGCCGAGACTGTAAATCCGTCATCTGTTGCTTCAATAATCACGCCTATTTGCCGCATAGCATCTAAAACAGATTCTAGTAGGTCATAGCGCGTCCCTTTCAAGACAATACGGCCACGAGTTATTGCTGCGGCAATAGCGTAGGTGCCCGTCTCAATTCTATCTGGAATGACAGCTACCCGCGCTCCGTTTAGAGATTTTACGCCTTTTATCCGCAGAGTCCCGGTCCCCAAACCAGTAATCTGAGCCCCCATTGCATTTAGGCATTCGGCGATATTAGTAATTTCAGGCTCGCGAGCCGCATTTTCCAAAACCGTCACTCCGTCAGCTAGCGCGGCAGCCATCAAAAGATTCTCTGTCGCCCCAACACTCACCTTCGGAAAAACAATATTAGCGCCCTTAAGGCCATGCGGCGCGGAGGCTTGAATATAACCTTCCTTAAGGGCAATGCGCGCACCTAGGCTTTCTAAAGCCTTGAGGTGCAAATCAACTGGTCGCGTCCCAATAGCGCAACCTCCAGGTAATGACACTTTAGCCTCACCCTTTCGGGCAAGTAGCGGCCCTAGAACAAGGATAGATGCACGCATACGGCGTACAAGGTCATAAGGAGCAGTCACATTTGTGATATTGCCACCAGCCAGTGTCATAGTGCGTCCAGTAGCACCCGCATCAGATAAATTATTACTAACCTTGCCCACAGATTGATCAATTTGCACGCCATGCTGACGTAGCAGATTAACCATAGTGTCTATATCTGCCAGCTCAGGCATATTGGTTAGAATCAGCGGCTCATCGCTTAGAATTCCAGCCACCATAAGCGGCAGCGCTGCATTTTTAGCACCACCGATTGTAATTTCTCCGTACAGCGGAACACCGCCTTGAATTCTAATAGCCTCCAATAGTTTCTTCTTCCTATATGAAACCAAAAATTAGTTAAGCTATCTAAAGATGACTATAAATAAATTCTTGCACTAAGATTATGCTTCTAAAGACGCGGCAACGTTACGCCCTTTTGGCCTTGATACTTGCCTTTACGATCACCATAAGAGGTTTCGCAAATACTATCCGCTTTTAAAAAGATAAACTGAGCAGCTCCTTCGTTGGCATAAATACGCGCAGGCAACGGTGTTGTGTTGGAAAATTCAAGAGTAACGTGCCCTTCCCATTCCGGCTCCAAAGGAGTGACATTGACTATAATGCCGCATCTCGCATAGGTCGATTTACCAAGACAAATAACGAGCACATCTCTGGGAACACGGAAATATTCCACTGTTCTTGCTAGGACAAAACTGTTTGGAGGAATCACACACACATCGGTCTTACGATCCACAAATCCCGTTGACGAAAAATCTTTAGGATCAACTACTGCAGAATCAACATTAGTAAAAATTTTGAAATCATCCGACACGCGGGCATCGTAGCCGTATGACGATACACCGTAGGAAATGACTCCTTCACGCTGTAAGCCGTCGGTAAAAGGCTCAATCATCCTCTTCGCCGTGACCATCTCACGGATCCAGGTATCTGGCATCACGGGCATAGGTAAAAATCCCTCGACATGGCCTCATAAAAAACGAAGTGTATGTTACCAATCCACATCTTGTAGCCCAGCTTAGAGCACCCCTCAAGCTAAGGAGATTTCACCACCTTTGTATTAGCAGACCTATCCTCCGTTGAGCTGTCGTCAGACCTCGCACGCTGCTGGGCTTTGCGGCGAATCAGATTTGCCCGCAGTTCCTCGATTAACCGCTCTTGGACTTTGGATTTAGGGGCTGGCTCTGGCTTGGGTGCTGACTTAATCAAGGTGTTTACTTAATAACTGTGGATAAATATTCAATGCGGCAGCATGGTACCTCATTTTTATCGTTCTGACAGGCGGTTGCGCGCTCAGAAGGCCTATGGCATGTTCCGCGCCTCGCGCAGCTGAGGGGCAAACCTGCATGCTCAGGCCCTTAATCCCCCCCGGCGCTGCCGTAGCTCAGTGGTAGAGCACTCCCTTGGTAAGGGAGAGGTCCGCAGTTCAATCCTGCGCGGCAGCACCATTTTTCCTTATTTATCAGTATATTTTACCCTTCTTATGGCTGGTGAGAAGATTCTCTTTAGTCTCTGGTAAACATTGTACCGCTATGAATAGCTATCACCGGACCAGGAGCGGCATTCCGCATGGCTATTAAAATCTCTTTGGTAACGCCAACCTTAAATCGCTCGGACACTCTTCCCGCGACAATAGAGTCTTTGGCCCGACAGCAGGGCGAATTTAACCTTCAATATGTAGTAATGGATGGCGGCTCGACAGATGGCATACAAAGGATCATAGATTCGCATCGAGACATCGTGAATGACTTTGTTTGTGAGCCCGACGGAGGGATGTATCAAGCCATTACAAAGGGCTTCGAGCGCTGTGATGGCGACATCCTCGGCTGGATCAACAGCGACGACACCCTATTTCCTTGGACGCTTAACCTAGTAAGCCGCCTATTTGAACAAATACCAACAGCTCAATGGATCAGCACGCTCTCACAAGCCGCTGTCGATGCGGCTGGCGATATTATTTACCTACGCAAAGTCCCCGGATATTCACAACAGGCGTTTTTTGATGGTGTATACTTTGGATTTGGCGGTGCGGGTGATCCTCATGCAACTGAATTCATCCAACAAGAGTCTACCTTTTTCCGTCGTACATTGTGGGAAAAAGTAGGCCAGGAAGCCCTTGCAAGTCAGTCCTTAGCTGGCGACTTCGCGCTTTGGACAGCATTCATGGCCGAAGAGCCGCCGCTTGGGATTGATGCCCCCCTGGGGGCATTTCGTATTCATAGTGCGAACCAAATCAGCCGCAGGAAGCGTGATAACTACGTTCAGGAGTGCAAAGATGCCCTAAACACGGCTCGCGCTCGCCTTCAGTATGTTCCAAAACCCGCTAGTGGGTTGGCGGTTTATACCGGTCGATATGCTGAGAAAGAGGTGCCCGAAGATAAAGTGAGTTCATGGAGTGTCGTTGAGCGCCAGTTCCATGTCTTACCTCAGGGTGACCTAAAATCAGCTATCAAACAACGCAGTATTTATTGAGAAGTTAGAGAAGGCGGTAATTATGGATATACCCAAAGCAGTAGCGGAAAGAGCCATGTGGTCGCTTACCGAGTCTGCTAAGGAATTAGTGGAGGCTAATCCGCTTGAGTTCATGAAGCCGGTTCTCTCGCACTTTAATGCTCTCAAACGCATTAGAGACCGCGGAGTTAATGTAGAAACTGTGGTTGACCTAGGGGCCGCACGTGGTTCTTGGTCAAAGATGGCGCGCACAGTTTGGCCAAATTCTCGTTGCCACATGATTGAAGCTAATCACAGCTGGGAGCGAGAACTGCACGATCTTACTACCGACCCTGCATACAGTTATGTGATTGCAGCAGCTGGACCAAAAAGGGGAGAGGGTCATTTCAAGTTTTCTAAGGACCCTTATGGCGGCGTTGCCAGAACAGAAAAAGAAGAAGGGACTAGTCGTGTACCTATGACCACGGTTGATTCAGAGTGTGCAGAACACGGATTACAAACACCTATCCTATTAAAGTTTGATACTCATGGATTCGAACGTGAGATTCTGGAAGGAGCAAGTGAAACTTTAAAAAAGACCAGTCTAATCGTTATTGAGGCCTACAATTTTGGTAAGCGCGAGAAACGTTTCCCAGCCATGCTTGATTCACTGGAAGATTTAGGATTTCGCTGCATCGATATAGGTGAACCATTATTTCGCGACTACGATCACAGCTTTTGGCAAATTGATTTTTTTTTGGTACCACTAGACCGTCCGGAATTTGAGTACGGCGGTTACAAGTGAATCATGTACCAAAAACCGATGGGATATGCCATCTGTGAAAATCACACTTATCAATACTATGGATGTACAAGGCGGTGCGGCACGCGCAGCCCATAGGCTGCATAAAGGATTATGTGCGATTGGTGCAGAGAGCACATACTTCGTACGCGACAGGAGATTAGAGGATCCAACAGTCCGACAGTTTATCCCTGACCCGAAGGAAGTAGCCGTAGCTTACCGAAAAGAGCGGAAGGCTGATCTAAAAGCTGCATATGACAGATATTTAGATAAGAGAGATCCCAATATAGAGCAATTCAGCCAAGAGCGCGTAGATGGGGATGAGAATTTCTTTGTCCAGTGCCCTCCGGCTGACGTGATCAATCTTCATTGGGTAGCAGGTTTTTTGGACTACCCCCTGTTCTTTTCGCCTGAGCGCACACAGAGCCCAATAGTATGGACATTACACGATATGAATCCGTTCACGGGTGGCTGCCATTATGGCCTTGGATGTGAAAAATATTCTAAGCAATGTGGCGCATGTCCACTGCTGGGGTCTAACCAGGACAATGATTTAACTAGACATATATTTGAATCAAAGCAGAGAATCTTTGATGCATGGCCCTCCCATATGCTGCATGTCGTAACACCAAGCAGGTGGCTACGTGATACTTCCTTATCAAGCACACTATTTAGTAAATTTGAATCCACGTGTATTCCCAATAGTATAGAAACAGATATTTTTCAGCCTGCAGATAAAATACAAGCACGAGCCCACCTTGGATTGCCAGTTGATGCAAGAATAGTTCTGTTTATGTCTCATCAGGTGGGTTTGGCACGGAAGGGTTTTCGTGAATTGGTGCACGCACTTTCCTTAATGCCTGATACAGATAATCTTATTCTTCTCGGTATTGGCGATAAAGCCGATGTGCCGGTAAGCGCTCCATTCCGCATTATACAAATCAAGTATGTCAGCGGTGACGATCAGGTAGCCCTCATATATAATGCTGCTGATGTCACCGCGGTACCCTCACAACAAGATAATCTTCCCAATACAATGGTAGAGTCTTTAAGTTGTGGAACACCAGTTGTTGGGTTCAATGTAGGCGGCATTCCCGACCTAGTAAAAGATGGTGAGACGGGGTTCCTTGCTCCCAGAGGTAATATTGGAGCATTAAGCGCAGCTTTCGTTGAAGCCTTCGCTGATACCGAGCGCCTACTCAGATTTGGCATGCAGGGGCGAGCACTGATTGAAGCTGTATGTGCACCAGATGTACAGGCTAAGGCTTACATGCATTTGTACGAGAAGGTTATAGGCTCTGCAAAAATTAAGAATGTTCGTAGATAATATACGGTACTTGAGACTCTCTCTTTCTTAATAAAATCAGACCCTGTGCATTTAGACTAAGTAATGCCGTATATGCATTCGCCATTTTTTAGCCTAGCGTTCCGGCGCTTTTGTGATAATTCATAGAGACCTCGCAGACGGCTTTTAAAGGCAAACCTTTTCCTTTTCTTTTACCAGTAGTAGAAAAGTTAGAACATATACTGCATGTCTTGCCGCCCCGCTTGAGGTCAGGCATATAGTATTATCCAAAGCGTACCCAAAAGAACCCGCGTAGCGGAGTAAGCGCATGCGATTCTTGCAGATAAATACCTACTACCCCACCTATTTGCGGGACTTTTACGCTGTCCGCCCGCAACTAATGTCGGCCGACTACACTACCCAAATAAGTGCTTTACTGGATGATGGCTTTTCCGACTCACATATCTTTTCTCGCACACTACAACAGTACGGCTTTGAAACTTTTCAAGTCGCAATAAATAATCCGATCTCACAGAATGCTTGGCTTTTAGCAGAGGGCCTGCCACTCAGACCTGATAACAAACATGCCCTGACTGCTATAGAGCAGATAGAACACTTTGCTCCCGATATTGTCTACACTACAGATGTAGTCACATTAAGCTCTGCGCTTATAAGGCAACTAAAAACACGTCCACTTGTTGTTGCAGGGTGGCGTGGGTACCCGCTACCAAATGAGGTAGATCTATCCGCTTATGATTTAATTCTTACAAGCTTCGATCGCATCTTTGAAGAAGCAAAAACGTACGGGGCCAAATCTGTAAAACGTTTTCACCCAGGTTTTCCTGAGGCAATTCAGATTCTTGATGAACCCCGGGAGCAAAAATGGGATGTAGTATTCTCTGGCTCGGCTACTCCTGAACACAAACGCCGAATCAAGCTTTTAAATTTTCTGGCTGAAATCAGCCTTCAACAAGAATCGACTTTTTCACTTGGCCTTTTTGTGCCTGATGCGACGTACTTATCACCGCGCGCACAAAAGCTAAGTCAGCCTGCTGTATGGGCGCATGATATGCTTCGCACACTGCGTAACTCTAAAATCGTCGTCAACATAGATGTCGATGCCTTTGACGCGCAGCCGCCAAACATGCGACTGATTGAAGCAACCGGGGCCGGCGCTTTTCTACTTACGCCATTTCACCCTGAACTAGAGAGGTTTTTTAAACCTGGAGTCGAAGTAGAAACCTTCAGGAATGCAAATGAATTAGTTTCTAAAATACACTATTATCTAGCGGTCCCGGAGGCTCGTGAAAAAATTGCTCACGAGGGACAAAGAAGGTGCCTTCGCGACCATAGTCATAGCGCGCGTACTGAATGGATTTCCGATATCTTTCGCGCGACACTCACTGAAACTCGCAACACGCCTTCCTAGAAGCCACCAGATAGCACCGAAAGAAATACTTTCCAATGAAGCCGACCAATCGCACATTCTCCGCAGCTGAAACGACTATATTTGAAGTAGCCTCACGTTTGGCAGTCGAGCACCAGGCTATTAACCTGGGACAAGGATTTCCCGACAACAATGGGCCCGACGATATACGAGCAAAAGCCAGTGAATTTTTAGAAGACCAGCCCAATCAGTACCCACCAATGATGGGCGTACCCGCTCTCAGGCAGGCTGTAGCTGATCATGATAATTTTTTCTACGGCTTAGATGTGGATTGGGAGCAAGGCGTACTGGTGACGGCAGGAGCCACAGAAGCTCTAGCGAGTTGCCTCTTCGGCCTTATCGAACCGGGCGACGAAGTTATTGTGATTGAACCACTATACGACAGTTATTTGCCAATCATTCGCCGTGCCGGTGGCATTGTTCGAATGATTCGTCTGCAACCCCCTAATTGGGATTTGCCACAAAAAGAACTTGCTAACGCATTTACTGAAAAAACTAAGCTTATAGTTCTGAATTCACCAATGAATCCTAATGGCAAGGTTTTTTCTAGAAATGAGCTCTCATATATAGCAAAGCTTTTAACCAAATACGATGCTTATGCTGTATGTGACGAAGTCTACGAGCATTTGGTTTTCGACAGTAGACAACATATTCCGCTAATCACATTGCCAGGCATGTCGAAGAGATGCTTACGGATAGGGTCAGCAGGTAAAACATTCTCCCTGACCGGGTGGAAAATTGGCTATGTAGTAGCGGACCCTGTCTTGCTACAGTCTGTGACTAGGGCGCATCAATTTATTACATTTACTGTCGCACCTAATCTTCAACGTGCCGTCGCATATGGCCTTAAGAAACCCGAAGAATATTTCAAGCTATTGTCAGAAGATTTGCAGGGGAAGCGTGACTTTCTTTGCGAGCATCTAAATTCCATTGGGTTTTCCATCCTTCCATGCGATGGCACCTATTTTATTACTGCCGATATGTCACATATTGGCTTTGATGGTAATGATGTCGATTTTTGTCGACATATCACTATCAATGCAGGCGTTAGCGCTATTCCAATTAGTGCTTTTTATGAAAACTCTCCCCCTGAGAAACTGATAAGATTTGCATTTTGCAAAAACCTGAAACTTCTTGAAGATGCAGCGGGACGGCTAAGACGACATTTCGGAAAATAGGTCATGGCCCCTTTTTCTACTCGGGCTTTTTGAAGATGAAATGTATTCTGAGAATTATAATACCCCCACCGAGAGGCTTGGCTTAAGTGGGCCCAAGGCTTATTTTAAAATTATATAAATATTTCTCGTCTTATTTCTGCGTCTATACATATTGTTTTACATTGGAAAGAATCTTATTAGGTAGAAAGTTGAGAGTTTGTTTTAGCCTTAAAGAGCATCGGGCCACGTAAAAATTTTCGACAGCGGGTTAATATCACTTTCATCAATAGCTTGGCACTTAAACTGGGGAGAGCCTTAATGAAATTTGGATTGTTTTATGAATTGCAAGTGCCTGCACCTTGGAATGAAGATTCGGAATTGAAAGTCTATCAGGAAGCCCTCGAACAAATTGAACTAGCCGACAAAGTTGGATTTGACTGCGCCTGGGAAGTCGAGCACCATTTTCTTGAAGAATATTCGCACTCTTCCGCTCCGGAAGTATTCCTGGCAGCGGCTTCACAGCGTACAAAAAATATCCGCTTAGGACACGGCGTTATGCTGATGTCACCCAAATATAATCATCCAGCACGATCGGCCGAGAGAATTGCAGCCCTCGACCTTGTTTCTAATGGTCGCGTTGAGTGGGGCACTGGAGAATCTGCAAGCGCTATGGAGTTGGGTGGCTTTAACGTATCGCAAGCTGAAAAGACGGCAATGTGGCAAGAGGGAGCGGAACAAGCAGCGAATATGCTGGCAATGACGCCCTATCCCGGCTTCGAGGGCAAATACTTTGATATGCCCTGCCGCAACATTATACCGAAGCCAAAACAAAAGCCGCATCCACCCATGTGGATGGCATGCTCACGTCGAGAAACAATTCAAAGAGCCGCATACTGTGGGCTTGGCGCCTTAGGTTTTGCCTTTGTTGAACCAGATCAAGCACATAAGTGGGTTCAAGACTACTACAATATAATAAAATCCGATAAGTGTGTTCCACTTGCTCATATCGTGAACCCAAACATTGCCCTTGTCGCAGGTCTATCAGTCCATGAAAACGAGGAACAAGCTAATTTGCGTGGTTTAGAGGGCTTTAAATTTTTTGGATATTCTCTTGGATATGTAGGTGCATATGGGCGGTACCGCCCAGGCCGTCCAGAAGTTTACAACCAATTTGATGAGGTAAAAAGAACGATGAAGGATCAGGGCGCGCGTGGTGGTATCGGAACTCCAGACCAAGTACGCAAAGTAATGATGCAATATGAGAATATCGGGGTTGATCAAATAATTTTCGTGCAACAGTGTGGCAAGACCAAACATGAGGACATTTGTGAATCCATAGAGCTCTTTGGAAGGACGCTCATTCCTGAATTTAAAGAGCGCGAATCCATTCACCAAAAAAAGAAAGATGCCGAGATGGCGCCGTACATTGAAGCCGCTCTTAAGCGCAAAAAACGCATGCCAGAGATAAAAGATGGAGAAATTGAAGTAGTCGAATCTTTCGGACTCAAGAAAAAGACTAGAATTGGCGTAGCTGACAGCGCAACCCTTGAGGACCGTGGAGGGGGAATCATTATTCCCCAGAAAGACGCCTATATGACGAAAAAGCACACTCAATAAAACTGAACTATAATTGTGAGCAAGCTAAAGTAAGATGCGAGAATGACGCTTGATCCAGAAGTTGCACAGCTGCTCGAAACGGTACGCCTGGCCGGAGCACCGCCATTTGATTCACTAACGCCAGCACAAGCCCGAGAGGCTTATGCCAAAGCGAGAATAGCATCAACGCCTATTCCGAAAGCCGTAGAACGGGCAGAGAATATAAAAATTGAGGGCCCCAATGGCTCCATTCCTATGCGGTTTTACTGGCCAAAAAATGGGGGTGCTAAACCCCTGCCCCTTTTAGTCTACTTTCACGGAGGAGGCTGGCTGCTGGGAGATTTGGAATCACATGACGGAGTATGCCGTCATTTAGCCAACGGTGGAAAGTGCGCTGTATTAGCCGTAGATTATCGCCTTGCCCCCGAAAATAAGTTTCCCGCTGCAGTAGATGATGCCTTTGCCGCAACAATATGGGCGGTAGAAAACGCTTCGCAACTAAATATCACACCAGACAAGATCGCGGTCGGTGGTGACAGCGCAGGTGGAAACCTAGCGGTTGTGGTCTGCATGATGGCACGAGATGCTGGTAAGCCAAAAATTCACTTTCAACTACTGTTGTATCCAGCCCTAGACTTCTCGTTTGACACGAAATCCCATCAAGACTTTTCCAATGGCTTCTCCCTTACACGGAGCAGTCTTTTGTGGTTTCGCAGCCATTATCTTACCTCACCTGCAGACGGCTCAGACTTTCGTGCATCGCCTTTAAAGGCTAAAAGCTTAGCGGGGTTACCCCCTGCCTGTATTCTTACAGCAGAATATGACCCGTTGCGCGATGAAGGCGAAGCCTATGCAGCTCGACTAGCACAAGAAGCAAATGTGCCTGTAACTTTCTGGCGGGCCGCTGGGCAAATACATGGGTTTGTGCCTATGGGAAAATTAATTTCTGCCTCAGCCCCCACCCTTGATGCTCTAGCTCGCAATCTAAAATGTGCGTTTATCTAAAGGAACTACTAAGTGAATAAACTACTTAAGAACAAAATTTTACTCTTGACTGGCGCTGGCTCTGGTCTAGGCCGTTCCACCGCTCTTCTTGCCGCACAAGAAGGTGCCAAACTTGTGCTCGGGGATAGGGACAATAAAAGTGGACATAAAACTGTTGGTTTGGTCAAAGAGATCGGGGGAGAGGCTGTATTTCTTAAGACAGATGTTACCAAAAGTGAGGACATCAAGGCTTTAATAGGAAAAGCACTTGCCACATATGGCCGCATTGACTGTGCTGTTAACAACGCAGGGGTAGAAGGCGAGCGGAATAGAACTGGCGACTACGGAGAGGCCGAATGGCGCCGAGTTATCGATATTAATCTCACTGGTGTCTTTCTTTGCATGAAGTATGAGCTGCCAGAGATGGTAAAGGCAGGCGGTGGGGCCATCGTAAACATTGGCTCAACCGCCTCTATCGGCGGAGTAGCAACGATGCCTGCTTATGTCGCATCCAAGCACGCAGTTTTAGGCCTAACGAGAACGACAGCCATGGACTACGGCGAGCACAACATTAGAGTAAATATCATTTTTCCTGGCTCATTCCGTACCCCTATGAGCGAGCGGCTTTTCGGAGTCGATACAATCGAGGAGGCCGTGAAGCCCCTGACACCTATGCGCCGACTCGCGAAGGCCGATGAAGTCGCTGAATCGATTGTTTGGCTATGCTCTGACCGCTCATCTTGGGTGTCTGGCTCAGGCCTATCAGTAGATGGTGCAAAGAGGGCCGGATAATAAATGGTCAAGACCTGAATAATTCTTAGAGGGGATATCGCATGACATTTTCACTAGAAAACCGCACTGCTGTAATCACGGGTGGCGCCAGCGGTATCGGCGAATCCTGCGCTCGCTTAATGCACGAGCGAGGTGCAAAAATTATTATAGCAGACTTAAATTTAAAGCAGGCCGAAAAGATCGCTAAAGACCTTAGAGGATTGGCGTTCGAAATTGACGTGCGCGATCCTGATTCTATAAATGCTTTAGCAGAACAAATAGATAATGATATTGGCCCGGTCGACATATTGGTCACTAGCGCGGGAATAACGCAATTGCCAGTGCCCGCTGAAGAATTGACAGTAGATGTATGGGATTCTGTTCAAGAAGTTGACTTGCGCGGGACATGGCTATCAGCTGTTGCTTTTGGCAAGTCAATGATAAAACAAGGAAAGGGCTGTGTTGTGACTATAGCGTCAATTACAGCCTCCAGATCCGTTCCGGTTCACTCTTATGCAGCAGCAAAACGCGGTGTGGCAAGCATGACTGAAAGCCTCGCTGCTGATTGGGGGCGTTCAGGTATCCGCGTAAATTGTATATCACCAGGATTTACACTAACTCCATTGCTAAAATCACTCGTCGAGCGCAAAGAACGTGATGGAAAACTCATGAAGGCAGATACAGCATTGGGACGTTTTGTAGAGCCTAAAGAAATCGCGCAGGCAGCAGCGTTTTTAGCTTCAGACGAAGCAGCAGCAATTACGGGCATTAATTTAAATGTAGATTGTGGCTGGCTAGTCTCCACATCCTGGCATACTTACGGCGGAATTCGTCCACCCAGATCATGATTTACTGTTTAGTCGTCTAGAAATAATATTGACCAGTGGACCGTTTTGAATGACTACCTCTCCTATTGACGCCAACGCTATACGTACTTTGCGGACACCTGAGGATCTTGCAGGTGCAGGACTCATATCAACTAGTGAACTTATTTCTTTCGCAATGATCGCAGAGCGCTATGCTACAGCAATTCCACCAGCCGTATTTAAACTTATACAAAACGTCATCAATCCTGACGTCATTACACGACAGTTCGTTCCTTCTACTAATGAATTGCAAACCACACCCGAAGAGTTAAATGATCCTATCGGCGATCATAACCATAGCCCGGTAAAAGGCGTAGTACACAGATATCTGGACCGTGCGCTATTAATGCCGACTTTAGTTTGCCCGGTGTATTGTCGGTTTTGCTTTCGGCGCGAAATGGTTGGACCTGAAGGTGGGGCATTAACAAGCAAGCAACTTGACGAAGCATTTAATTATATCCGTAAAACTCCGGAAATATGGGAAGTGATCCTGACCGGCGGCGATCCATTGATACTATCCAATCGGCGGCTCATGAAAATTCTCACAGCCCTAGATGACATTGAACACGTCAAGATTATACGGATTCATACGCGGGTTCCTATTGTAACGCCGCTTAGCATTAAGGCAGATCTAATTTCCGCTCTTAAAGGTATTTCTAAACCCGTTTACGTTTCTATTCACTGCAATCATGCGGCGGAGTTGACTCCTGATGTCGCACGGGCCTGTGCCCTGTTTGTTGACGCAGGTATTCCGCTCCTCTCTCAAACTGTACTTCTAAAAGACATCAATGATTCGGTTGAGACACTTGAAACTTTAATGAGAACGCTCGTCACCTTGAGAGTAAAGCCATACTATCTGCATCAGCTCGACTTTGCCCCAGGGACAAGCCACTTTCGAGTACCATTAGATAAGGGCCAAAATCTCGTTAAAAACCTACGTAGCCGCCTTTCAGGATTAGCTCTGCCCACCTATATGCTTGATATCCCTGGCGGTGCAGGGAAAGTGCCCCTCACCCCTAACCATTCTCATAATAACAGCAAAGGTTTCATTTCTATTGAAGGCCCTGACGGCCACCTATACCCCTACAGACCTCCAGCAAATCCTTCTTGAAATAGCGAAACGATTGATCAGGAATATCGGACCTTTATATTAGAAATGAACAAGTATTGGGAAATTTAAGTATGGGCTTGGAAGCAATTTTAACGGTAGTCAGTGATTTTCTGTGGGGCCCGTTAACAATGATTTTGATCCTGGGCACCGGACTTTATCTATCTATCGGCCTACGCGGTATATCNATNCTCCGNATCCCCGAGTCTCTGNGTTTAATGGTTAGCCCNGCNGCCCGNGACAAAGCTAANGGTGGTGGGGAAATATCGCCATTTGCNGCATTGATGACNGCTCTAAGCGCCACAGTCGGNGTNGGTAATATTGCTGGCGTTGCNACGGCCATCCATCTTGGAGGCCCAGGCGCCCTTTTCTGGATGTGGATGACCGCCCTTGTTGGCATGGCAACAAAATATGCTGAAACCATGCTAGCCGTCACTTACCGGGAAGTCTCCCCCCGCGGACACTACCTAGGCGGTCCGATGTACTACATAAAGCATGGACTTGGTCCGAAGTGGGCGTGGCTGGGTACATTATTCGCAGTTTTCGCTGCCACTGCTGCATTCGGTGTCGGAAATATTGTGCAAACCAATTCAATAGCTGACGCCCTTGGCGCTGAGTTTGGCGTGCCATTCTGGGTGACAGCTGTGATACTCATGATCTTAGTTTTTACTGTAGTCATCGGCGGTATAAAAAGAATAGCGACAATCTCAAGCACACTTATACCTCTAATGGTCTTGCTCTATTTTTTGGGTGGAATTTTTCTTCTTATCGTCAATGCTGATGAGGTACCGGCAGCAATTGATTTGATATTCACATCTGCTTTCTCAGGTACTGCTGCCACCGGAGGGTTTGCTGGCGCGGCGATTGCTGCTGCTATCAGATTTGGTGTTGCACGTGGTATTTTTTNCAATGAAGCTGGCTTGGGAACAGCCGCTATTGCTCAGGCGGCAGCCCGTAGCGATGATCCGGTACGCAATGGTGCCATTGGCATGCTTGGTACCTTTATAGATTCCTTGGTGGTGAACTCTATGACCGGCATTGCCATCATCACTACCGGTGTATGGATGTCTGGCGAAACCGGAGCCCCCCTGACTGCTATGGCATACAACCATGCGCTTCCAGGGATCGGCGGTGCTATTGTATCGATTAGTCTCGTATTCTTTGCTTTTACAACCATATTAGGGTGGGGGTTTTACGGAGAACGCAGTGCTGCATATCTTTTTGGTGATCGCGCAATTGTTCCATATCGCTATCTTTGGACTATTATAGTACCGGTTGGGGCCCTTTCGAAACTAGAAATAGTTTGGATTCTCGCTGATATCATGAATGCATTAATGGCCATTCCAAATCTCACGGCCCTTCTGTTACTGAGTCCAATAGTCTTCAAAATTACTAAAGAGCGCCTGGGCGGTGGCCAAAAACTCGCACCTCCCAAAGACTAAATGGATTAACTGAGCGCTTGTTTCGTGAATGGTAAACATAGCTAAAGTAACAGCGTCATCAAAAATTAAGAATCCAAATTGATGCATTCAGTATTAACGCGAAGGCGACCCAGAGTCCGTAAGGCACAAATAGTAGTGCCGCTACTTTATCGATAGACCGAAATAGCCATCCTGTCGCAATGATCGCGACAAACAAAGTGATTATTTCTACCAACGCCCATCCAACGAGCTGCATTCCAAAAAACACCCACGACCACGCCAAGTTTANAGCAAACTGCANGCCGTANGCCGAAAATGCGAGTAACGCACCACCAAAGCCAACCTTNTGCCATATCCTCCATCCAGCGATCGNGATTAGAANATAAAGNACACTCCANACCGGTGCAAAGAGCCAGTCAGGTGGATTGAAGAAAGGTTTGTTCAGGTCCTGATACCAGGTATCAACACTGGAGGCCGTAATGGTGCCACCAATGCTGGATACAATTAAACTAATAACAATAAAGGTAGCCAAACCGGCGATATTTTTGGCTAGTGGCATGCTCATAAGCAACTATAATCAATCCATTGCAAAAGAGCTAGGCGTGGCCTTTCCAGAAAAATTCATGGTANAGCGCGGATATTTAAGATATTTGGCTACAAACAAAGATATGGACTACATGCCCAGCCAGTGCGCTAGGAAATAGGGTAGATTATGAGATCAGCTCTAATAGCAACAGTAATAGCATCCGCATTATTTCTGTCGAACTGTGCGACGCACAACCCATATGTAATTGAAGATATATTAGAAGCGAGGACGGTTTCCGACCACGGACTTAGTCTATTTGTTGCCGGTGAGTTTGAGGCTGCCATTACTGCATTTAATGCAGTTATTGATTATGGGACTATCGAGAGTCATCACTATACAAGACGCGCTGCTGCTTATGGGGCAATGGAAAAATATAATGTAGCCCTGAAGGACACAGAAGAAGCCCTCCGTATAGAACCTGACGACTGGCGCGCACATCTACAACGCGCAGTGTTTCACCAACGAACACATAAATTTGATGAAGCAATTATAGACCTAGACCGAGCACTCGATATCAATCCTGATCAAACAGAACTATTACGCCGACGCGCATATCTCAAAATTGTTGCTGGTAGGTACATCGATGCTGTTGCAGATTACGACGCGTTGACACGTGCAATGCCGATATCAGACACTGGAACTCTTGGACGTGGCGTCGCTCAATACCTCTCCGGCGATTGGAACAAGGCAGCGAACGCCTTCGCAAATATACTGGAAAAATCCCCTGACGACGGTCTTGCAATGCTATGGCTCGCAAAATCAGGGCTGCGCGGTGCACAACCTATAGGGTGGGAGGAGTTTGCAGATGATGCTGGTACAGAGCGGGAATGGATTATGGCCCACCTACTCGTTACCGAAACAGATATAATAAAGTTGGAGAATACAATTCTTACTCTTTACGAAACCAATGGGACTGAGAGCTCTGACGCATGCGAACATGCATTATTTCTCGGTACATGGCGGTTGATTAACGATCATAGGTATGGTGCAAAATCGGCCTTCAGCGCAGCAGTTCAAAATTGTCCTGTCGATAGTATAGAAGGCGCGGAAGCGCGCGTGGAATTAGGGCGCCTTAATGATGCCATCGCCAATCCCCAAGGCTAAAATACCCAGTGGGTAAGGAGACCGTTCAGGCCACTCAGATACGCAGCTATTGATCAGCTACTAATAGGATATGTTATAATATTCACCATCACTGCAATTTCTGATATCATTTTTTTCAACAGCAGTAGAGGCTAAACACTTACATATAGACATACTGTGTTGTCTCACATAGGACCTTCCATCGTTAGTAAAAACAAATAGATATAAATATTAGCATGAACCGCCTTGGCCACGAGAATCTGAGAAAAGCGACCGTCTACATTGGTGCGAAAAACTATTACGAGCGCCAGGCAATGCGTGATTTGTTTTTGGCGCAAGGTCTAAAGAATGTCACTTGTCACGCAAGTCTCGAAAGCCTTCACAAGCTTATTGTGGAATTACCTCCAGATCTATTGGTCGTCTCTGACGACTTTGACAATGATATATATCGGCTAGTGAAGGATATACGCTTCCAAAAAATCGGCGATAATCCTTTCATGCTCATAAGCATAATCATTGGTCCTCACCACGGCGAAGCCTTAGATCGGGCGATCGAAGCCGGTGTTGATGACATCATAATTAAGCCTGTCTCCGCTGAACGCGTACAAGAGCGCTTAAGACTGGTGACCTTTCATCGCCGACCGTTTATCGCTACAGATGGTTACGTCGGACCAGAGCGCAAGAATGAAGATGCGCCCCCTACAGACGTCCATCGTGTCCCAGTGGTGAATACATTGTTGGAAACAGTCAACGGGCGCGAGTTGGATAAACGTGCACTGAAAGCCGCCGTCGAGGGTTCTCTCGAAAAAGTACTTCAGGCGCAATTAGATACGCACAGATTCCGATTAGGAGAAATGTGTGAACGCCTTGTGCAAGCCTACGAAACCAACGAAGTTACCGACGACGTACAGACAGACTTGATGAGGCTTGCTGATGCATTACGCGAGGCCTCAATGGTTATCGAGAAGCTTCAAGACCTCAATTTATCCGGGCTCTGCACATCGTTGGCCAGCAATGTTGAGCAAATCGCGTCGCGATACTTGAATACAACCGAAAGCGACATTGGACTTATACGCAAAATTACAATGGCTTTTAAAATGGCGATTGAATCACCGGAGCCAGACGGACAGCCGGAAGCAGCGGATCTGTCGTAGCTACCGCTTAAATAAAACAACATGACATATCAGGGCCTCAATTCCATCAAGGAATTCGTCTTAGCCACATGTAGGCCAAAAAGATACAAGGTGATAAACATATCTTGAGCGGGTGTTTTAGCTTCAACCTATAATTGTCTCTGAAATTATTTTTTAACGCTCAGCGCTAATGGTGCTGAGACCTTAGAGGCCATTAATCTCACTAAGTAATATGCTAAAGAACAAGTAGATTGGGTAAAGAAAAGGAATAATTAGGGAAAACAACCATGGGTTGATTATTCAACCAAAGCATGTGACACGTTATCCAGCTTTTTGGTGGTAACCACGATACGGGTTAGGGTCCTTTTCACTAGCTTGTAAAACATCGAACTATGGTTGCCGCACAAGGCTGAGATATTGCTATAAAGCTGCGCCTCACTCCTCATGCCCCGAGCTAAGGTGGTGCATGTCGCGGAGTATTTTACGTTTCTAGTCAAAAGGGTTTGTTAATGGGCGCCCAAATTTCGCTAAAAACTCTAAGGTCTATATTCCTTTGGGCCTCTGCCGTATCGACTCTGGGTGCCACCACGGCACAGGCGAACAGTATAACTATTACGGATATCAGAACAGAGCCTTTCGATACAGCGACAGGAGCCGGGATTGGTCCGGGGACGATTGTAATCGACTCAACTGGCGCAATAAACCTAGGACTCAGCAATGGCAGCAACCAATCAGCTATTACCATCAACAGTGACCATACGGTCACAAATGAAGGCTCCATTACAAATACTGGCACGTCTGCAACAGGTATTCTCATTGATCTCACGGCTATTGATACCGATACCGGAATAAGATCAGCAAGAAACATAACAAGTATTGTCACTAATAAGGGTCAAATTGGATCTGGCAGCCCTACTACATCTACAGATTCTAACACCTCCCCCTTCAATGCAGGCATTCGCGTACGTGGCCTCGGCACTTTCACCGGCAATATTGTTAATGACTTCGCCGCCGAAGGAGCAGCGGGAATCATTGGAATTGATGGAGACTCTTCCTACGGCATTTCCGTTGAAGGCAATATGGTCGGCAATATAGTAAATAACGGGATTATTCAGGCAGCCGGCAAAAGCGTATTTGGTATTATGACGACCGGACATGTCACGGGCTCAATTGTCACAAGTGGACAAATCAATGCAACGGGGCATCAAGGCACCGGAGTATACGTTGGTGGGGGTCTGAGTGGCTCTTATACCCATACAGGAACTATTCAAATAGGAACAGGGTCACAATTAGTAAGTAAGGATGGCTTTAATCTCACGCGCCTTCCTGCGGTCCTGGGGCGAAACGCTATATGGATTGCTTCGGATGTGACTGGTGGTGTCTTACTACAAGGTAACAGCCGCACAAAAACCGAAGAATTTAGAGACCCAGATGCCTCATTAGGTAAGCCTGTAGACTCTACTATCAAATTAATTGGTCGAGGCCCGGCTATTTTCATTACTCCGGGCGGCCCAAGTAAATCGGCTAATAATATCACGATCGGCCCTCGCAGCGATAAAAGTGGGTTCAGTGTTGTTAACAGCGGAAATATCGAAGTCAGCGGAGCGCAGGGTGGAATAAGCTCAACCGCCATCGATATTGAAGGCGTAGTTAGTGGCGGCGTTACTTATACAACAAACCTTCAAGGTGGATTTTGGAATGACGGCGGCAATATTCTCATATCTGCTTTGGATGGCACAGCGACAGCAGCACGTATTGGTGATCACGGTGTAGTTAAATCGTTCGTAAATGACGGCACCATAGAGATCTTTACTGCCGATTCTACCGCCCGACTCGTAGATAATTTCGTAGGTAAGCTTGGCGGTAGCGGTTATGGCATAGTTGTAGAGTCTCAGGGCACTCTAGATTCATTTAAAAACACAGGCCTAATCACCGTAGACGTTCAGGGCCCTAATTCATCCGCCTATGGCATACTTGACCGCTCGGGAACGCTAAAAAGCTTTTCGAATAGCGGAACTATCAACACGATTAAAAGAGTAGAAAGTACCGGTAAAGCTATTGCGGTTGACTTAAGTGCTAATATCACAGGTGCGGAATTTACTAATTCCGGCGCGATTCTTGGAGACGTTCTGCTAGGAGCTGGCGACCAATCATTATTAATAACAAATGGAACGATCACAGGCGACCTAACAGTTCAAGCGGGTGTAGCAAGATCTGGAAATACGGCTCTATCAATGGAGGGCGGCTTGATCACGGGCCTCGTAAATATTGGCGATGGCAATCACACCGTATCTTTGTCAAAGGGCGCAAATTTAAACGGAGGCCTCACACAAACTGGCGGAATAGTTAACCTTAATGTGAACCAGTCCAAGGTAACGTTTTTAAGCACTGCACCGCTTACCTTAAGTACAGGCAACTTAGGCGCAGGGTCGACCGTAACGTTCGACATTTCCGGTGGCGGGGCAGCTATAGCGCCCATACTCGACTCTACTGGAACATTAACCATTGATGCTAGTGCGCGGCTAACAGCGAAGGTATCGAGTATTATCAAAGATACTGAAACCTTTACAGCTATACGGGCAAAATCACTTAATATAAACGGTCCACTCAGCAACATAGTTGCTACACCTAATTCATTTATGAATGACCTAGCATTCTCAATAAGCCCAAATGACCCAAATTCAATTTTTCTAACTGTTAATCGCAAATCAGCAAAGCAGCTCGGCTTAGGGTCAAATTTTTCCTCAATTTATAATTCTTTTGCCACTGCTCTTAATAGTGATAAACCTGTAGCAACAGCACTGTCCTCTTTGCAAAATCAAAAAGAGTTCAACGCAGGTTTGCGGCAACTTCTTCCAGACACTAGCGGCGCTACATTTCAGGCTGCCCTCAATAATCAGGATATGGGCACCGGTATGATTCGGCGGCGGCTCGTAGCAGTAGCTAAAGGTGGATTACCAAACCACGCGCAGGGGGATGTTGCCGGATTCTGGGCACAAGCCTTAGGTGGCTACGCGACCCAAGATGCGAAGGGAGAACAAGCAGGATTTTCTATTTGGGGGCTTGGCATTGCCATCGGAGCCGACATGCCCATTTTTGATAAAGCGCATATTGGCATCAGCCTTTCAGAGTCGTGGCAATCGGCCAGCCTGAATGTTACGCAAAACTCCCCCTTAGAGTTTTATACGACACAATTGAGCTTATACGCTCGTCACCAGAGTAAAAGATTCTATAGCCAAGCTATTTTGACAGCAGCGTACAACACCTACAAAGCTGAGCGAAAAGTCAACTTTGGTGGACTAAATCGTAAAGCAGTGGGTAAATGGGACGGGTATCAATGGGGTGGAGCGGTTGAGACTGGCGCTATTTTTAACTGGAATCTTTACGAACTCTCGCCGTATGTACGTGGTGCCTACGTAAGTATTCACGAGGACGGATATACTGAGTCGTTGGGAGGTAAGGGCGTTAATTTAATTGTTGGTGACAAGGACGCCAATTCTATACGCGGTTCCGTTGGGTTTTCATTAGATCGCGACTTTCCCATTTACTATGATTCCTATGTAGAGACAGAATTACGCGCCAATTATACAAGAGACATAGTCAATGACCCATTTACTCTTTCTGCCAATTTTGAAGCTGGTGACACGCCATTCACAGTCGCCGCAAACAAACGTAATCCCAATCGCATAAATTTAGGTATTGGTATCGCCCATAAAGATAGCTATTCGTCTGTAAGCGTCGATTATGATACTGAAATCGCCAGTGACTACTTATCGCATACTGCATCAATCACAGCCCGCTTTAGATTTTAGGCCAAGGATAATGCCTCCGCACACATGAAGTTAAAGGTCACATTTATTTTTTAGCTGATATTCAAAGCTGAGTTGGGTTAGGTATATTGCCGTAAACGTCTTTTGGATCAAACGTCTTCTCGGTTTCTTCAAATACAAGATTCTTTACGGCGGACTCTACGCTTTTACCCAAGGACACAGACCGATAAAAACAAGAACGGTAGCCCACGTGGCAACTGGCGCCAGACCCGCTAACCTTGACACGCAACCAAACAGCATCCTGATCATCGTCAATACGCATTTCCACAACACGTTGCACCAGGCCACTAGTCGCGCCCTTATGCCAAAGCACATTGCGGCTACGGCTCCAGTAATGAGCCTCAGCCGTTTCTATGGTTTTAGAGAGGGCTTCGGCGTTCATATAGCCATGCATCAAAAGTTCTCCGGACTCAGCATCCGTTGTAACTACTGGAATAAGACCTTCGCCATCGAATTTAGGCGAAAGAGTTAATCCTTCTTCTACCTGCTCAACACTGACCCTGTGCCCGAAAACGGACTGATTCTGGCTTGTCATGGTTCGATTCCCGTGATTAAAGCATAAGTCCCCGCGGTAGCCTAAGTGCTGATGCCGGCTTGCGGCTCATTTGTCAACGTTACCCTTCACGCAAATAACCAAATCCATGCGATCCATGGCTATTTAAGCCCCGTTCATGACTTTGCAATCCCTCAGCCAATGCGCTATAGCCCGATGTTAGAATCTCTCTCTAGCCCTGTCCGATACGCTGGCATATGTATTTGTTTCTTTACAATACTTTGACTCGTTCAAAGCAAGCGTTTGAACCGGCTGATCCTCGCCGGGTCACAATGTATGTGTGCGGACCAACGGTCTATAATTATGCTCACATAGGTAATGCCCGACCCGCCGTTGTTTTTGACGTGCTGTTCCGTCTTTTGAGACATCAATTTGGTAAAAAGCACGTGGTTTATGCACGCAACTTCACGGATGTTGATGATAAAATCAACGCCGCTGCTGCAGAACAGGGTGTACCCATCAATACTATCACTAACAAATATAAGGCCATTTATCGACAAGACATGGGTGGTTTGGGAGTTTTAGACCCATCATTAGAACCTTGTGCAACTGATCATATCCCCCAGATGATCAATATGATTGAACGATTAATTAGTAACAAGCACGCCTACCATGTCGATGGTCATGTCTTATTTCACGTTCCAAGCTACAATGGCTACGGCCAACTATCGGGTCGTAACCGTGATGATATGATTGCTGGTGCCCGAGTTGAGGTTGCACCTTACAAAAAAGACCCTGCCGACTTTGTGCTTTGGAAACCTTCAACGCCAAAACAACCTGGTTGGAATAGCCCTTGGGGCCGGGGCCGTCCCGGATGGCATATCGAATGCTCAAGTATGATCGAAGAGCATCTCGGCGAGACAATTGATATTCATTGTGGTGGACATGATTTAATTTTTCCACATCATGAGAATGAATTGGCTCAGAGTTCATGCGCCCATGGCGGCGCCACCTTTGCCCAAGTCTGGATGCACAATGGCTTCCTAACCATGAATAAAGAAAAAATGGCCAAATCCGTCGGCAATGTTGTAGCTATTCACGAATTGCTTGAGAAGTATCGTGGTGAAGCTATTCGCCTTGCATTGCTTTCTGCTCACTACCGCCAGCCTCTCGATTGGTCCGATGAGACCATTCTGCAGGCATGGCGGCGTCTGGACAATCTTTACGATTTCCTGGACTCCATTGAAAACGTCAAAAGTACAGAAGTAGACCCACCCACCGCATTCACAAAGACCTTGATGGATGACCTGAATACTCCAAAAGCCCTAGCCGTATTATCTGACATGGTTGGACCTTCCGCGGTTAAATTAGCGTCCCAAAACCCCGCAAAAGCCAAAAGCGAACTGCAAGCTGCAGGGAAACTTTTGGGTATTTTGCAGGAAAAACCCGATACCTGGTTAAGGGCGGGACCAGACAGAGATGAAATTCAGGCTTTGGTAGACGAAAGAGAAAGGGCCCGGTCCACAAAAAATTTCAGTAAAGCAGATGAGATACGCTCAATGCTGACTGATAGGAAAATTGAGGTACGAGACCGTTTGGGCTCCCCCCCTAGATGGCTCCGAAGGGCGGCAACACGTGTCTGACATAGACTCTGGTACCGCGAAATCAATCGCTATGCTCGAAAAGTTAATTTCTTTCGATACGGTATCGCGCAACTCAAATCTGGATTTGATCACTTTTGTTCAGCAGTTACTTAAGAATTACGGTATCGAAAGCGTACTTATTCATGACGCCAATAATACCAAAGCCAACCTTCTCGCAACAATTGGTCCAGCGATTGAGGGTGGCGTTGTTCTTTCAGGTCATACTGATGTTGTTCCAATCGACGGGCAAGAATGGACATCCGATCCGTTCACCATGACAAAACGGGGCGGAAGGCTTTATGGCCGAGGAACAGCGGACATGAAGTCATTTATCGCTATTATTCTCGGTGCACTTGATGCACTAACGAAGAGTTCTCTAAAGAGTCCCATTCACCTCGCATTCTCGTACGATGAAGAAGTTGGGTGCATTGGAGTTCCATCTTTGATCCGCGAAATCAAGAAGTCTGTTCCAAAGCCACGTGCGGTAATTGTGGGCGAGCCAACTGGAATGAAAGTTGTGAGTGCACAAAAAGGTATTACAGACGTACGCACAATTGTGGTCGGCCATGAAGCACATTCTTCTCAAACTCACAGTGGTGTAAGTGCTATTATGGTTGCGGCAGAACTTATCCAATATATCCGGAACCTTGCTGCAGACATTGCCGTTAAGGGAACTCACGATCATCATTTTGAGCCCGACCACACAACCATATCAGTCAACCTCATTAGGGGTGGGACTGCTGTTAACATATTAGCAGGCAACTGCACCTTTCAATGGGATATTCGATCACTGCCGTCCGAGGACCCAATGGTATACGTTGAGAAATTCAAAAAGCACTGCGCAGATGTCGTGCTCCCACGCTTACATGCTATATCACCGGCATGTAATATAGAGTCATCGATACAAGCAAGTGCACCACCACTAAGGTTCGAGGCAGATTCTGGAGCCGAACAACTTTGCCGTATGCTAACAGGCGATAATGACGTAAGGGCTGTGAGCTACGCGGCCGAGGCTGGCCATTTTCAACAAAACGATATTTCTGCAGTTATTTGTGGCCCAGGCTCAATTGCCCAAGCCCACCAACCCAATGAATACATTGATGTTGAGCAAGTCAAAATGGGTACACGATTTCTCTATGATCTCATTAATCATCTCAGCCGATAAGTGCGTTGTGTTTCTGCCGGGGGTGGAGCGGATGAAGGGAATCGAACCCTCGTCTAAAGCTTGGGAAGCTTTCGTTCTACCATTGAACTACACCCGCGCTAGTTGAATAATTCTCTTTCGATCATATTATAGCCAAGTCGAGGGCAATAGAACATTGCTGCTGGAAGTTTGACAATTTAGCCTTCGTCAGCTTTACCTAACCGTGTGAGCTTTTAGTGAAGACATTTGAGGATAGGATATGGAACTCTGGCCACTCATTTGCCTTGCCGCTCTTGCAACAGGACTGGTCGCTATCTCCATCATAGATTTTCGTACGGGTTATCTGCCTGACATTCTTCAAGTAGCGTTAGCCATATTTGGCGTTGCCATTGTCTGGTATGGATCACCAGTAGGCATAACGTGGGAATGGAGTGTCCTCGGCATGTTAATTAATGGCGCAGTCTTCTGGTTATTACGCTGGCTTATAAGTAACCTAAAAGGCCGCGAGTCAATGGGTTTAGGGGACGTGAAACTTGTGGCTGTCGGCGGTATCTGGCTTGGTCCATTTGCCCTGCCCTATATCATGGCCGCAGGCGGCATCCTGACCTTGCTTGGAGCCGGTGTGGCAACCTTTGTCACTGGCAAACCTATCTGGAGAGGAGAGATGCCACTGGGGCCTGGCTTAGCTACTGGCATTCTAGGTGTTTTCATTGCAGCATTATTTCAAGTTCCGTGGCTCCAACTAACTTATTGAAACTGCCTAAAGGACGGAAGGAGCGATTCATCTAAAACTTGCTCAAAAACTAACATCCTCTCTATTTAAGTGAGTAACATTCACCTTTAAGAACTGGAAACACGATGCAAAGCCAGTCGAAGACCAAAATATTTTGTTTTTTATCTATGCTATTACTAATTAGTGTCTACGCACGCCCCATAGAAAGTGCCCAGTGCTTCACTGTTACCCTTCACGATTCTGAAGGAACGACCGTTTCTACAGAAGACACGGTGATCGGTATAATGGTGGGCGGCGTGCCTATTATAGATGGGGCTTTTCCTGAGTACGCGTCTATATCTACAAGAACAAACGTGCCATGCCCGCAAGAGCTCATGGATGATATTACAAACCTTTTTGCCGAAATGTGCTCAACAACACAGCGGCGCTCAGCAGCAGCGCTATCTAATAGGGTTAGTCTTGATACTATTCAAAGGTCATGTAAAAATTTGAGCACGGCGCTAAAAGAAACTGATTAGCCCGCTCTAAAAATTACTCTATTCAAATAAGTGCTACTAGCGCATTTCAATAATACGTCCTAATTCGGCAACAATGCGCTCTACATCCGCGTCCGCCATAGCTGGAAAAAGGGGCAACGTAAGACAGAAAGAATAGTATTTTTCTGCTCCTGGCAAATGTTGCCGACCATATAGATTTTGATAATAGGGCTGCAAATGCACTGGAAAATAGTGCACTTGTGTACCGATACCAACTTTTTCTAGCGCATTCATCACTGACGCCCGACTTTGGCCAATCCTGCCAAAGTCAATTTGTACAGTGTAAAGATGCCACGCCACTCTTCCACCCACACGACTAACCGGCCTCACAATAGGTGACAAGGAACGCAGAGCAGAATCATAAAGGGCAACCAAGTTGGCACGTCTGCGTACCGATGATTCTAATCGAGTGAATTGGCTCAATCCGAGCGCACAATGGATATCGCTAGCTCTGTAGTTCCAGCCAATCTCGGCCATTTCATAGTACCAAGGATTTGCCAGACCTTCCGGAGACACGGCAAACTCAGACATCTTCATGTTTTCTGAAGATCGCTCCATCCCATGATTCCTGAGCTTACGCATAGCAGCAGAAAAGACAGAATCATTAGATGTAATAGCTCCGCCCTCGCCCATCGCCACAGTCTTCACTGGGTGAAAAGAGAAGCAGCTAGCCTTGCTATAAGCACACGCCCCTACTGCTAACTTATCATCTGGTTTCGGGTAGTACCCACCCAATGCGTGACAGGCATCTTCAACAATAGCAATCTCATGGGAGCGAGCGATTTCTGCTATGCCTGGCATATCACAGCACTGGCCGTTCATATGCACTGCGATGACTGCTTTTACAGACCCTGGTGAGGCCTTATTTAATGCGTCTTGAAAATGTCTTGGCTCCATTAAGCCGGTAGATTCGTTTACATCTGCAAAAATCACATCAGCGCCCACATAACGAACTGAGTTGGCACTAGCAAGAAAAGTCAGCGCGGGCACTATCACACAATCACCAGAGGTCACACCAAGCGCAGAAATCGCCAAGTGCAAAGCTGCTGTTCCAGACGAACATGCAACAGCTTCCTGCGCGCCAGTTATTTCGCTCAAGGCTGATTCGAACTTTGCAGTAACCGGGCCATTAGTTAATGCGCCTGAGCGCAGCACTGAAACTACGGAAGCAATATCCGCCTCATCAATTAAGTGCTGCCCGTACGGAATAAAATCGGAATTCTGACTCATATGATTTTACAACTCTAGTTCATTTTATATGTCCATTATCGAGCATCATCGCGATATAGTGAATAGCATGCCCACCTAAAAGTAATGTTTTCGGATATGGCAGGGAATGACAAATACAGATATGATAGCACTTTAAAATAGGGTTGAGTTAATGCGATTAACAGATATTGAAGCTCGCAACGCTGATTCTCTTGAAAAGATCAAGCGACATCCTGAGGGTATTGATACAGAGAATCACCCGGAATTAGGTTATTTCGGATATTACGAAGTTGATATGTTTGAGTGCCCTACGTTTCTAATGTTTACCAATAATGATTGCCCTCGTGGGTGGGACATTATGTTCCACCGCCACTTTGAACCGCAATCTATGAAACTTTGGTGCCGAATGGCAAAAACGGCAACAGGCATTTTAGATATTGGCGCTCATGTAGGTGTCTACAGTCTAGCTGCAGCCGCGCTTCGAACCGATATCACAATCCATGCTTTCGAGCCCAACCCTTACGCTTTTAGCCGCTTGAGAATGCATAAAACAATCAACAACTTTGCGCAAATCGAAGAGCACACTTTCGCCGTATCAGATAAAGACAAAGTTGATTATTTTAGCTGGGCAAAAAAGCCAACATTACAAATTTCATCAGGAGGCGGAATCGGTGCGCGTGAAAATCAAAATGTAGAGCGCACTGTCACCCAGGTAATCACACTTGATGGCAAAGGTATTGCCCCAAATATGGGTGCCAAACCACTGGTCAAAATTGATGTGGAGGGTAATGAGTACGCCACTTTTCGAGGCATCCAAGAAGTGCTAGCGCTAAAGCCAGATATAATCTTGGAGACATTTTCTCAAGCTTCTTGCGACGCAATAAATGAAATGATTGAGCCATTAGGCTACAGCGTATATCACATTCTGGAGAGGGGCCACAGTCTAGACCAGCGGGAGAAACTTAAACCATGCACGATAGACCGGAATGGTAATTTCAATCAATTTCTCACAACTAGATCCCAAAGTGATGTCAAAACGCTGGCTTCATAAACAATGCAACTATTAGTTAGTTCTCTAAAGCCAGAGCCTCGAGTTTTAGCGCCTAAGCATCAGGCTCCTTTTTTTAAAAGAAACCACGTGACGTCATCATAAAAATTAAAGTGAGGGTCGCGGTGATAAATAAAACCGTAATCTACGAGTCTTAGGTCTGGGTAACGGTCGAGCATTTCTCCACAAAAGTCTCTTTTAAACATTTTTTCCGAGTGGCCTCGGTACTGCACTTCAATAGGAGATGTATTGTAGTACTCCGCGATGAGTATGTGTGCGCTACTATGATCGTATAGAGAATCGTACGCATCACAAAGACGATCTGGAGCGATATGTATCAAGACACCTTTACAAAAAACAAAGTCCCAGCGCTCTTCAGATTTAAATTCTAAAAACGAGTCCACGCGAATATCTGCTTTAGGCAGGGCTTTTTCTAATTTTTCTGCAGCGTGTCTGTTTATTTCCACACCAGTTAATTTCATATCTGGATTAATGATGTTAATAGCACTCAAATTCATTCCCGTATTGGGACCGAACTCTAATAAGGCCTGCGGTGATTCAATGAGTGAAAATACTTTCTGAAAGAAAGTAATGTTTTCTTGGATATATAATTCGCTTGTATTACGCGTAGCATATTCATCTCCAAATTGGCCCTGCCAGAACTTTTCCTGTTCAGTATCATACCGTTCGTGGGTACGGGCATCTTTAGACATTGCAAAACTCCCAATCATTTACGCCTAGGAATTCTTTAAGGGGCAGAATTAACCATTCACTCGCTGCTACCAGGCTTCTAAACCACCTCAACCAGGCAGTGTATAATTACAAACTGGAATGAGGTAGCGACTCAAACTATTGTAATGTATAGGAGCATAATATCTATAAAATTTGATGTTTCAGTATTCTCTTAGCTTTTTATCAGCCAGATAGTAAGTGGACTAAAATATGTCAGATATATTTGATCCTTCATTTCTTCGAAAAGATAAAGACTTGCAAGGACTATTTCTTACACTTTTGAAAGGTGGTCTCCATAAACAGGCACGTGACTCTGTCGGCATGTTAGCAGCACATTACGTGAGGCAGAGGACAAAGGACGCGCTAGCTTCAGCAAAAGAACCCGTCCTTAGTGATAAAAACCAACAAAATATTGAATTACTACGTAAACAGGGTTTTGCAGTAATTGACCCCATTTTTGAGAAACAGGATATTATTTCTATTGAGTCTTTTGTGGCAAATTTGAAGGTTCATTTTGGATCAGTTGGCTTTGACGAAAGTGGTCGCAAAGGTGAAATGCATGTAAGCGAATTGCCGCCTAACATTCGTTTTGCCCACTATCAATCAACGGACATATGCAACTGTCCAGCCATATACAAAGCAGTTCACAACGAGCAGCTTATAAGCACTGCCGCCAAATATTTGGGTGCTCCTCCAACAATATCCTCCGTGGCTTCTTGGTGGTCGTTTCCTTCAACTTTACCCGTTGGTGGAATGCAAATGTTTCACCATGATCGTGGCGATTTTCGCTCATGCAATTTATTTGTTTACCTAACCGACGTTTCAGAGGTAACAGGGCCACATTCCTTTGTCACTGGTACCCACGAATTCGATGTTCTTTATCCGTTAGCGATGAAACGGTTCGGCGGAAATTCGGATACATTTCAAAAATTTTGGAGATGGATGGAGGTGCATCGAAAGAGTGATGACGACATCAGTCTGTTTTTTAAAGATAGTGAAATTAAAATATTTACTGGCCCCAAAGGCACGAGCTTTCTAGAGGATACGCGAGGCTTGCATAAGGCAACAGTTCCCATCTCTGGGCCACGCCTGGCATTTGAAATCGTTTTTACTGTTTGGCCCAAGTTTGAATTTGATGGCCTTGTTGGATTAGGGAAACAAAGCTCTTTGCCTAGGGAACACCTGGAGTTCAAAACAGACTCGCAGTCCATATCTCCCCTAGTACGATACGCAACCAGACTTATGTATAATTAGTAATCATTGTGACTAGGGTTAGTGCCTAATACGAGCTATAAGCATGACAGGCCCGGATTGTTCATCACTTTCGGGCTCTTGCTGAAAGTAAACATAGTCAAACTTTTCACCAATCAGTTTCTTTAGCTCTTCAACACTACCGTACATAGATCCTACAATTTCGTCCTCGGTAGGATTATTCGCCACAACTCCCCGCCCATAGCCTGGCTCATATGTCAAACCTATAGAGACCAGACCCCTATCTGTGCAAACGCGAACCATTTCATCCACAGCAAGCTGCGGATCTCTACTATAGCCAAGCACCCAGCTAGATATCACTATGTCAAAGCTTTTATCCATATATGGAAGCTTATGCATATCACCGACATCGACAAGTGGCGATGATGAAATTAGATCAACTGCACTTATGTTATTCGGGTTAAAGCCAGCACCGATGAGATGCAGTATTTCCATTTCTGTTCGAGGACCGATCGAAAGAACTTTTAGGCGATGCGCGTGACCATACACTTGACCTAGTGACATCATAGGGTTGATGAGCCTCAAAGTGCGCGTGAATGATCCGAAGTCATCTTTTTCTAATTCGCGTCGATTATGTTCGATAGATCCAGGCATAACGCCTTGGTTAAGATCTTCATGAATTTTTAGATAGCGCCCCCCATTCTTCCATCGATCTAAAGCCAGATATCGGCGACACAATCCACTTAGAAGTATGTCTGATGGATTTTTTACAAGAATACCAAGCATTTCATTTAGCTGTTTCTGAGAGATAGAAAGGGCCTGGGGTTCGTTCATAAACTCTCTCCTTGTTCTGGCACCGAAAGCGGCTCACACCACATGCTTATCGCTTTTACCGCAATAATGCAGAAACCATGTGTACCTATATATATCAGTTAACTACAACCATGATTTCCCGTTTATAATCTGGCCCCTAGAGATAGGCTGCGCATCGCAGGTAAACAATAGTTAAACATTCGAAATATGATTTTTACATTTTCCAATGTAAAATAAAGGGGAATTGGAGTGAAACGCCTTGACTAAATTTCCTACGCTAAAGACATCTCGCTGCATACTGGAAGAATTTACGGACCGACATCTTACCGAAAGATACGTGTCTTGGTTGCAAGACACCGAGGTCACAAAATTCAGCGAGCAGCGGCACAAGCAGCATGATTTTAACTCATGCCGAGCCTACATGCAGTCTTTTGCAAATACAGGAAACTATCTTATTGCCATCATTGCTCAGAACCCATCACTTGGACATATTGGCAACATGAGCATTTATATCGATAAAAAAAATGAAGTAGCGGACGTTGGCATCCTTCTGGGTGAAAAAAGCATATGGGGACAGGGCTACGGTGTTGAGGTATGGGAAGAAATTTGCCGATTTCTGGTTTTTACATTGAAGCTGCGCAAGGTTACTGCGGGGACAGTGGCCACGAATGCAGGTATGCGCGGTATCATGCGGCGAACTGGAATGATAGAAGACGGCAAACGTACAAGACAGATTCTTATTGATGGAAATGAAGTGGATGTTATTTATGCCGCCCTATTTCGTGAAAATGTTATAAATGAATAAAGCACCCCGTTTATAACTGCGTAGGCACAAGCATAAATAAGCTATCATCGATCTGTTTAACCTTAACATTAATGCGCAATCCCAAGACCGTCAGAGCTTTTTGTAGTCCGCTCGCCATTTCTTCAGGCTCCAGTAAAAATTTATCCTTCATTGTTTCAACACGGTTCAGACGTTGAAATTTACCTAACCCCAAACTAGGATCTTGCGCATTCGAAAAATGTGCACCGTGTTCTTTCAATAAAGCTATTAAACCATCAGATATTTTTTCACTAGCTTCCTTATCATCTATTGAAAAATGGCTACTAAGTATATCCGCATGGTGCTTTTGTTTTTCAGTAATAGGGCCATCACCAGACGTAAAAAAAGTATCTATTGCAGATGCGGCTTCTTTCCAGGTTCTGAAAGTCGGGTTAATATGATTAGTGACAAAGTCAAAGGTTGGATGTGGTCCCGGCACAAGGTTAACTACAGGTTTATCCATTAGGGCAGCTTCTAATCCAGTAGTGCATGTAGTGTGCACGACCAAATCAGCACCGAGAATCCAAGGGTGGGGATTTGAACGCGGAATAATATGAAAACGCTCTTGGCCATTAAACATATCCTTCCAGTATGTGGGTACTTCTCCAGGATGTGGGCGCAAGACTATGTTTCTGCCGTGATGATTTTCAGTGACCCACTTCAGCAGTTTCATCATCTCATCTCGGTTTAACTGTTCCCAATCCCACTTGGCTCTATATTCCTGAATGCTAGCCGGATCATCAACGTCCAAAAGCCCCGCTTTTGCGGCAATGTTAGCAACCGTATTCCTATCTTTCCATATGCTATTGAGCTGGGCGTAATTCGTATTAAAGAGAATGTAGGGACCATAGGTATCGGCTATACTTTTGACTTCCCCTCCCAGAGTTTCACGTCGCTTTGGGGCAAGGCAATCGACTCGAACGTTTCCCGCCGCTTGGGTTTTACCCCTTAAGAAGGGAAACTTACGCTCAACAACCTGTCTATGGAATTCGCTTTGGGCAAAAAAGAGATCGCAATTCTTAGCTGCTGTGGGGCTAAATACTTCCAAAAAGCATTCATCTTCAGTGCAAACCAAGACCTCCTCATCGGTTGCCGCTATGAGATGGCCCACGGACCGACATTTTTCCATGACTCCCGCTTGAATATCGTTAACTGTTTTAAAAAGCATGACACCTCGGGGGAGTGCCGCGGCGTTAGCAAACATCGACCACTGTTGGCCAAAGATAACTGCAATACCCGCCTTCAGTAGATGCGCAGCCACCATAGTGCGAGATTCGAGTTCTCGTTGCTTGATTTCAAGACCTAAATAGGCGATAGGTTCCATATGCTACTT
>PASS01000017.1 GCA_002712165.1 Fidelibacterota bacterium | reverse complement strand
TATCATGATATTCCAAATTTGTATCATAAGGGTCTAATATGATTTTCTTGCCTTCAACATTTTTAACTATATTTTCATTTCCCAAATACCTCAATGTTGAAACATTGTTATTTTTAGATTCTAATATTAGGCCTGAATCACCAAGTCCATTTGAAAATCCAATATTTAAAAAACAAAATAATAAAAAAACAAACCCTTTTTTCATACAAATCTCCATTACAATATTGTATTATCTCAGATAATATATTACTATAAATATTAAAAAAATTGTCACATTATTTTAATATAATCTTTGTATCAAGTTGTAAACTATTTCTACAATTCAATTACCTCTTTTATTTATTCAAACGGTCATTAAAAATCTTTGGTGATGAAAATTGAAAAATAATCATTAATTTTAGTTCTTGTTACAAATAGTAATAAAACAATAATGTTAAATTTTGATAAATTAATAAGATGCAATAATAATGCATTGCCAACAAATCATAGGAGAAGTCAATGATTAATAGATTAAAAGAAAGAATAAATGAAGGTTTTACTTTAATTGAAATACTTATAGTTGTTGTAATAATTGGAATTTTAGCAGCAGTTGCAATACCAACATATTTCCAATATGTTGAAAGAGGATATGCCTCAGATGCTAAAGTCCAAGTTAAAAATATTCTTGAAAATGCAAAATTATACTATTCAGAAAATGATGAATTTCCTGAAGATGTAAAAATAATGAACGAAGAGGGATATGGTAATGTCCCCGAATCAACATTAAGAAAATGGAATTTCACACTAGATCTAACCTATGATGATGCAGTAGGCCTAGATGGAACAATTACCGCTGAAAGTCTTGAAGAAATGAAGGGCGGTGTAGGCAAACTTCTGGTTTATGTTATTTCTGAAGGAAAATTCATGGGATATGGAACAAACGAAGAGTTAAGCGGACAATAGCTAGATGGCTGATATTAAAGAACTATTGGAATATTCTTTAAATTCCGGAGCGTCTGATTTACATTTAAGTGTTGGGTCTATACCAATGGTCAGAATTCATGGCGAGATGAAAAAACTTCAATTGCCTGAGATGAATTTAGATACAATGCTCGAAATCAAAAATGAAGTGCTCAACGAAAATCAGAAAAAAATATTTGATGAAAAACTGGAAATTGATTTTTCTACAGCCCTTAAAGATAAGGGTCGGTTTAGGGTAAATTTCTTCAATCAAATAAATGGTCTTTCCGCCGTGTTTAGAACAATACCCTCAATAATAAAAAGTACAGAAGAATTGGGAATCCCTCCTATAATGAATCAGTTGTCAATGATGCAAAAAGGTTTAATTTTATTAACGGGACCAACAGGGAGCGGTAAATCTACAACATTAGCAGCTATGATTGATTATATCAATGAAAATAAATCATGTCATATCATTACAATTGAGGACCCAGTAGAATATTTTCACCATTCAAAAAATTCTTTAATAAATCAAAGAGAATTAGGTCAATCAACGCATTCTTTCGCTAACGCATTAAGATCATCACTCAGGGAAGACCCTGATGTCATTCTAGTTGGGGAAATGCGTGATCTTGAAACAATTCAATTGGCTTTAACTGCGGCTGAAACTGGACATTTGGTTTTATCAACTCTTCATACTTCCAGTGCTGTTAAAACTATTGATAGAATTATCGATGTTTTTCCCGCTGGACAAAAAGGTCAGATTAGATCAATGCTTTCAGAAAGCCTTGAAGCTGTCATTGCACAAAAATTGCTGCAAAATAAAAATGGAAATGGAAGACTTCCCGTTTCTGAAATAATGATAGCTAATGATGCTGTTAGAAATCTGATAAGAGAAGATAAGATCTATCAAATTCCGACATTAATTCAATCTGGCGGACAAGAAGGCATGCAAAGTTTGGATCAGGATCTTCAAAGGCTGTTAAGTAGAGGTGTAATAAATCGAGAAGATGCAATAAAGGTCGCAGACAATCCAGAAGTATTTGAAAAAGGTGTTTTTTAAAAAATGTATACACCTTTAAAATACAATGATGCATTCACCCTGATTGAAACCTTAACGGCTGTTTTGTTGACAGCTATAATATGTTCAACTTTATTCCTTGGAATTACTCAAACTAAACTTTATCTAGAATCAATCAGAATTAAAGACAAAGCTTATCAAGAATTAAAAAACTGGACTAATGAATGGAAGAGTATGGTTGCCGCTGGCGTAAGCAATTTCCCTAATGATGGCCCCGGTGGAGAAAGAGTTGCTCTAAAAAAAGATTCTGAAGGCAATACAATAATTGAAGGTAAAATGTATAAAGATATTTCAAAAGCAAATGAATCTGGACAATATTCTGTCTATTATAATATTGACACCTTTATTACTTGGAAAAATAATTTTTTACTTGGCTCTGCAAGAGATACAATTAGATTTAATACTTATCAAATACAATTTTATATACAATGAAAATTTCTAAAACATACAATGGCTTCACTTTAGTAGAACTTTTAACAAATATTGTAATTGTTTCAAGTTTATCATTTGCAATGATGTTTGTTTTTTATGAAATTCAACAAGATTTTGACATTGAAGAAAATAGGTCTGAAATAATCAATTATTCTAATAGAGTACTTGATGATATATCTAATGAATTGAGTGGAGCATATCAAACTCAAACAAGAAAAATATCAAACACCACAAGTTTGCAGCTCGCATACAGAAATACAAATGATATAACAAGAATTTGGGTAAATTCTAATTTTGGCTTTTATAAAAATGATACCCCTATGGATACTTTCTTGCCCAAAGATGATAATAATAGAATAAAATATGAAATTGTAAATTTTGATATTGATGAACCTGCCTTTCAGGTAGGAGATATATGGTCATTTGAAGCAAATAATGCCCGTTATGCATCATATGAAATGCTGTTAGAAGTCGATTTATTTGATAAATTTAATAATAAAATTGAAACCCTTCAATTTAATCGAGTTGTTTTTTCTCCTTCTAAATTTATATATGGAGTCACTTCATGATTGGAGAAAAAAGATATATGAAAAATTTTGAATCTGGCATTTCACTGCCGCTTACTATAATTTTTTCATTTATCTGTAGTGGAATTTTATTTTCATATATACTTACAATATATGAAAAAGATTGGCAAGTTGAATATAAAATAGCTGAAACAAAAGCTTTATACAACGCTGAATCAGGAATTGCTTTAGGAGCATACACTAAACTATATAAAAAAGATTATATCCCAAGTAATACAGATAGTTCAAGCAATGTTAACATTAATGGGATGGGTTCTTATTCGATTGGTCTTTTTGAGGGGATTGATACGGTAACATATAAACCAATGAGGGGAGCATATTCAACGGGATATGCTACTGTAAAACATATCCTCAATAACAAGGAAGTTACCATTGAAAAACAAAAAACATTAAACCTTGGGCATCAAGGTTCTTTATCAGACTTTTTATATTTAACAGATTCTGAGCTTGCAGGTGGGGCTCCTTGGTCATTTGATTCATCTCCCTCATATGAATCAAGAAGGGAAGTAAATTGGGGTGGAAATGATCAATTAAATAATGGTTGGAATGGAGATCCTATCTGTGATGTTGGTTTCAAAACAAATGGAACATTTGTAATGAGTAATTTTGGTGCTCCCCAATTTGATGTTACTGTAACTGTTGTAGAACAGGATGGTGAAGTAAATAACCCAGACATGAATGGACAAAATCCTAATTGGGTATTTCAAGGTGATCCTGGATTAGATACTACCGAAACAACCTGTCTGCCACCACCAGGATATGAAACAATGAAAAGAGTAATTGAAAATAGCAGCGATCATATTACATTAGATGCTACCCAAAAGTTAAATTGGCAATCAAATTTTAATTTTAGAGATACGCTTATTATGACTGATATAGAATTTTTTGTTGAAGGAGAAAATCACGGATTCAGAGTAAAGCAATGGTGGTTCCTTCAACCCCCATATCTTAAAGATTTAGGATTTGAATCACCTTATATACTTTCAGCCGCATCTATAGGAAATCTTGGAAGCGAATGTGCCCCGATAATGCAATCTCCTGGATTTGATATCAGGGGATGTGAGAACTATATAGAAGGTTTAGAAAATTTCCATTCAAAAACTGTTGATTACATTGATGGCGATGATACATTTGTTCCTCCAGATTATTTTGGAATTGTTAANGGNACTTATGGNTTTCATCATTTTGATTATCCTGANATATANAATCCTNAACATAATAATCCANATTGGATNTCNCAATTTGAAAATTTAGATAATGAACCGCCTTTTGGATTAGATGATCATTTACTGCCCGAATATATTCCTTCAGGAGGATATAAAACTTATTATTATTCAAATCCAACAGCCATTTATGTAAAAGGCGGTCCCGTAAGAGTACGTGGAAGATATAAGGGCAGATATACAGTTGTAACTGATGAATATACTCCTTATCATAGGCATGCTTGGGGAATTAATGTTCAAGGTCAGGTTCCAGTAGATACTCTATGGAATAATATTTGGATTACCGATGATATACTAAATAATGATTGTAACGTTTCAGAAAGTATGTTTTTCTCTCAACCTGATGAAGATGGAAATGATGGTTCTGAAAATGCTCTTGGACTTGTTTCTGGGGCCAATGTATATATAGCGAATACAACTAAAAATGGCGCTAGAGATTGCAACTTAAATAATAATACAAATGATAATTTTTGTGATATAAATATTCATGCGCATATAATAGCTTTTAATGAATCATTTGCAACACATTATTCTAATAATACATATTCTGGTTCTGGAGGAATATACAGTCGTCCTCCATATGGAGACAATCAAGCTTCTGATAAATATGGAACATCAGGGAATGATGATACAAGGGGAAACATAAATCTATGGGGCGGTGTAGTGCAAAAATTTAGAGGCTATGTAGTAAGAAATAATCCGGGTCCATATAATCTGCCGCAAGGCAATATAGGATATAGTGGTAAAAGTTATAATTTTGATTGTAACCTTAAATACTCTTTACCGCCACTTTATCCTGAAAATACAACTTGTGATGAAAGTGCTGACGAATTACCTTGGAGCGTAACAGGTTATTTTTAATAAATTTAGCAAAAGGAATTAAATGGTTTTAGGAATTGATATAGGTAAATATAGCATTAAAATGGTTCAGCTCTCAAAAGATGGAGAAACTATTAAGCTTGAAAATTTGGGTATTCTCAATACATTTGATGATTTGAATAAATTTAATTTAGATAATCTTTCAAAATCACAACTTTCAGCTTGTATTCAAGATTTAGCGGCAAAAATGGATATAAAGCCTAAAAAAATGAAAAATATCGTAACTTCTCTTTCTGGAAAATCTATTGATATCAGACAAATAACAACTCTAGATATGCCTGATGAAGAACTATTGGTGTCTCTTGAGTTAGAAGCTAAAAAACATGTTCCTCTAGATGGAACTGAAGCTATTATCGATTATTATCATATAGGCAACAATCCCAGTGAACTTGATAAAATTGATATTATACTTGTCACTACAACTAAAAATAAAATCAATGACCATTCTAATATAGTTAAAGCTTCCGGTTTTAAGCCTGGAGTTTTTGATGCAGATCCAATTGCATTGAGTAATTTATACCAATATAATAAACAGTTGCCAAATGATGGAGCTGACGTTATATTGAATATTGGACACACCTCTACAACATTAATTGTATGGGGCGGAAATTCAAGTTTTTTTACTAGAGATATTGAAATTGGTGGCCATGAAATCAATAAAAAAATCATACAAGAACTGAATTGTGATTATTTGGATTCTGACAACAAGAAAAATACTGAAGGAATAAATGCATTTGATATGGAAAATAATAATAATGATGATGAAAACTCCGGTATAGCTATTGAAAAAAGAACCATTTTTAATGATTTTGCAGAAGAAATCAGGAAAACTTTAAGATTTTATATGAAAAGCAACAATCAGTCATTTTTTAATACTTTTTATCTTTCTGGAGGATGTGCAAATATTCCCGGCATAAAAGATTTCATCATGTCAAACCTAAATGTGAAAATTGAAAATTTTGATATTTTTGAAAATGTTAAAACTGATATAAACATTGAAAATCCCGAACAATATTCAATCGCATTAGGTCTTGCCCTAAGAGGTTTAGAATTATGAAAATGATAAAAATTAATCTAAATCAAACTGTAAGCAAAGCTCAAAGAGAGCAATTTCTTGAAGAAAAAAAGAGATGGTATACCTTTGCTGCAATTTGTTCTCTATTTGTAGTGTCATTTATTTGGTTTATTTTCATTAACAGTCGATTCAACCACACTATTTCTGAAAGAACTAATACAATTTCAGAAATTATAAAAAAAACTGAGGAATTGAAAAGCCAAGGTAAAATAAACTTATCAAAAGCCGATATTAACAATCTTTATAAAATGGAAACTTCGAGAGTTTTTTGGGCTGATAAATTAATTGCCTTATCCCAAATTACACCAGATGATATGGCTATAACCAAAATAGAATTTAAAGGTGGAAGATTAAATATTTCAGCCGTTTCTAATTTAGGTCTTGAACAAAAAGAGTTTGCTGTTGTTGAAGATTTTATGAAAAGAATAGAAAATAATGAAGAATTCAATAAAGATTTTAAGGATATAAAGTTTGATAATTTAGATAAAGAATTTTCTAAAACAGATGAACTTCTTTCATTTAAAGTGGAGGCGAAATTACGTAAAAAATGATTCTAAAAAGAAATATAGCTCTTCTTTCTATCTGTTTCATATATCTTGTGTTAAACTTCAGTTTAACATCTGCTTTATTTGAAAATAAAATAAATGAGATATCTAGATTAGAGTCTGAACATAAAGATGTTAATGAAAAATATATAACAGCTCAAATCCTTTCCCAAAGCCTTGAAAAAGTATATACTATTTTCGAGAACAATCTTTCAACCGGGAAAAAGGATGAAAAAAATAAAGAGGCCTCAATGGTTTTCCTCAAAGAACTAACTGATATAATGGAAAGATTAAATATTAATCTTGATCAGATTATTCCGGGGAGAAAAGAAAAAAAAGGTAAAATACTTAAAATTCCTTATCAGCTTCAATTTAAATGTGACTATGAAAAACTTGGAGAATTTGTAACTGAGCTTGAAAAAAATAATAGAATTATATTAATTGAACAGATTAATCTAAAAAATGATATTGAAAAAACTAGAGGGAAACAAAATAATCAAAAAGATATTTTAGAACAAGATATTGAAATGAAATTGTATACAGTAACTTTAAATAAATCGAAAACGCTATAATGAATTTAAGAGACAAATTTTTATGGAATTTAGGAATTATACTTTCTGCTGTGGCATTAATTTGGAGTTCATGGAATCTTTTTAATAAGAATAATGAATCTGCTGATTCCTTAAAAAAATTCGAAAATGAACAAGTTGGAACAGATAATGAACTTCAAAAAAAAGTTTCTCAACTTGAAAAGATATATGTAGATAGAGATGCGGTAAAATTTATTATAGCGGATAACCCCGTTGATCTTAATAGAGTAATATCAATTGATGGAGGTTCAAATTCTAAAAGAAGAAAAAATTTATGGTGTTCTGGGATATATACCAGTAATAAAACAGGAACTATTATTGCACAAATGGTCCTTAAAGACAAAACCTACAATGTAATCAAGGGTGATTCAATTGGTGGAGGGCAAATAGTTGATATAACAAACACAGAGGTTGTTTTTAAAAAAAATGAAAAAGTGCATACATATAAAATGGGGATTGACAATAATTTAGAATAATTTTGGAGAACTAGATGAAAAGATTAAATAAAGTTTTATGTATTTTATTATTAACAGCCTTTGTTTGTACAGAAGAAGCAATCAACGCAAATGAACTAATAGTTGAGGATAAACCTTTAGTCTCTATACATGCTGAAGATACACATCTCCCCTCTATCTTAGCAATTTTAGCTAGTGAAAGTGGATATAACATTGTTACTGGTCCCAATGTTCAAACTCAAAATAAACTAACTATTCATCTGGATGATGTTCCTATTGATCAGGCAATAAATCTTGTAATTAGAGCCGCGGGTTTAAGTTATGAGATTGTAGGAAAATCTATTCTAGTTGCAAATCAATCAAAAATAAATGAAGATGTAGGTGTGACCCCACACGTGATATCTCTCCAGTATGCAAATGCTGAAGAAGTAGCGGAACTCCTAAAAAATGTAACTGAAAGCATTACAATTGATCCAACGGGCAATAAACTTCTTGTTACTGCAAGTCCAAAAAAAATAGCTGAGGTCATTTCAATTGTTGACGAAATAGATGTTCCTTCTATACAAATTATGCTAGAAGCTAGATTAATCGAAGTTTCTTTAACAGATGAAGAAGAACTTGGAATTGACTGGGAAAGACTGGCACAAACTTCAATAATTTTTGCAGAAAGTGGTCAACCTCAACAAATTACGGAAGATTTAGTAACAGGTTCATATTTACCAGGTGGTTCATGGGAAGTTGTCGATCCAGATCCAAGTGGAGATGGAGATGAATTTTTAATGGAGCTTATTACAGGAACAGCTACAGGTCAAATACCTGATCAGATGCCTTTTTCACGAGGGAGCAGTAGTGGATTATCTAGACAGCTTACAGCATTTGATGTAACTCTAGACATGATGGTAAAAGATAATAAAGCGGATATAATCACAAACTCACAAGTTGTAACGGTAAATGGACATGAGGCAACTATTGAAATGGTTGATGTCATTCCTTACCTAGCTTCAAGTGGAGGTCAAGGGAATAGCAACTTTCAAGTTTTAAAGGAATCAGTAGGCATTAAACTGCATATTCTCCCATATGTAAATACAGATGGATACATAACTACAAAAGTAACTCCTGAGGTTAGTTCTATTCAAAGTTGGACTGCTCAGGGATACCCATGGACAAAAAAAAGAATTTCAACTACAACTGTTAGAGTAAAGGATGGTGAACCAATAATTATAGCTGGATTAATTACATCAGAAACAATTAATACTGAAAATAAAGTTCCTCTTTTATGGAGAATACCTATAATTGGGAAAAGATGGTTTACTCACACTGAAATGCAAGATAAAAAAACGGATTTAATTATTGAAGTACGTCCTAGCATTATAAGGGATAATTATTCTGGAATTAAAAAACAAAACTATCATATTGACGCTGAAAAAAAAATAGGTGATCAAGAAGATGAAAAATAATAAAAATTATTACAAGGGGTTAAAAATGATAAAAAGAATTAAAATGAACTTATGGCATTTTTCAATTTTTTCAGTAATGCTATTTATTTTGTCATGCGACAAGGACACACCGGTTTCAGCTCCTGACATTGAAGATACGCTATACTATTGCATTGATATGAATCATACTGTTGAAGGAGGCAGTATTGATTATGCTGATAACAATTCAAATGATCAAAGAGTAATAACATTTAGTCTAAATAGTGCTACAAATGCTGAATGTAGTGATGGATTATCCCCTGTTCCAAATGCTTCACTAACATTCAATTGGACTTTTGACAATGCTAACAGTTCTCAAGGATCAGCAGAACCGCATCTGCAAACAATTCCATTAAATAACCAAACCGCTTTAAATGTGTATCAAAATGAGGCTGCAACAACAAATCAAAATGGTGAAATTTCATTTTATTGGATGGATGAAGGTCAAGAAGGTTGTGTTTACATATTTTGTGATTATACCGATGATAGTGAAGATGTTTGGTCACTAGCAAACCCTGAGGATAATTGCAATAATGCATCAAATGCAAATGCAAATCCTTTTGAAGTTACAGCTATTGAAATTACATATGAAAATATTGAATATTTCGACTTAGACCTATCTCCAAATATTCTTATTTTTAATGATCTTCCCTCTTCAGTGGATTCAACTGAAAGTGATGATCAACTTACAATTCAAGCAAGCGTAAAAGATGCCTCTGGTGTTGGAATTGATTATATTCCTGTTCAATTTTCTAATTTAACTCCGGACTTTGGAACTCTATCCAATGGAACAGTTTTTACAAATGAAATTGGCCTAGCTGAAAACTCTCTAGTTAATATTGATACAGAACCAATAAATGAAGATGATCTTTTTGCAACAATTAAAATAAGCGCAAATATAACCGGGGGTAACTACAATACAACTATTATCGATTCAGTATCTTTAGTTCCAAGATCGTTAAACAATATTTGGCAAGTTAATAATTTAGATGCATATTGGTTGCAAGAACTAAATCTTATAAATAATGTAAATATAAGTTTTACTGATACAATTTATACCCAAGTCCTTGGAGAGAATGGTCCTGTTGAGGGAGTGCCTGTAAACTTTAACTTAACTAGCAATGATGTTGGATACCTTGATGATAGTTTAGTCTATAGTGATGGATCAGGTGTCGCCCAAACTGTATTTCATATAACTCCAGCTGATTTAGTTGACAGTGCTGATGACAATGGTGAAATTGATGTATCTATTGATATTGTTATTTCTGAGAATTCAATTGAGCAAACCTTAAACCGAACATATGTTGTCAATGGAAGCGCTAATATTGAATTTGATGTAGTTGATTTTAATTATTACCCAATTACTCCTGATTATATTCCAACATATGCGTTCCCTACTGAAAACCCTGGTGTTTATCAGGGAGTTCAAGAACCTCTTCCAATGATTGTTAAAAATTCATCTGGTGTTAGAATAGAAGGTGTTCCAGTACAATATGAAATCTTTTGGAGCAGCAATCGAAGCAATGGATCTCTAAGTACAGCCATAGATTATTCATGTTGTCTTGTTGGTCAAGACTCTACAGTAACAGATTCACTTCTTGATTGGGATATGAATGGGTTTATAACTGAAGATGAAAATAGAGGAATAGCCCATGTTCTTTATGATAATGGTGTTGTAGGAACATCTGACTCTGTAAGGGCATTTATAGTAAATCCTGAAAATCAAACAGAAGTATTGCATGAAGAAAAAATATTAGTGACTACATACTTTATAGATCATCTTATTGAAGATATGGATATGTTTGCTACCCCAGAAGTATTGGATATTAATACTACTGATTCGACATATTGTGACACAATCTACACCGTAGCCAAAGATGCATATGGAATAGCCTTGAAAGATGTCCCTGTTTATTTTGAAATAGCTGAGCAAGATTTAGATTATGGAATTCTGTCTAAATCATACGCTGTAACTGATACTGTTTCAACTCTTCCATATTTTGCTGCAAAAACTGAGTTTTGCACTTACCCAAATATTGATTTTGATAATGAAGAAAATAATTCGGCTGACGTTATTATTAGATCATCTGTTATAAACACACCCTTAGGAGTTCTAACTGATTCAGTTACAGTCATTTTGAATGAAGACTTACCTGACTGTCCTGACTGTGAGGAATCTCTAGTGCTTCAAGCAAGTTACTATGAGCTGCCTGCTACTGATTTACAAGGAGAAGATATTTTTACATCTCTCATAACCGCAACAGTAGTTGATTCAACTGAGAATCCTGTCCCTGCTAATACAATAGTAATGTTTGAAAGTTTAACTGAAGATGAAAATGGAGATCTTAATAATCAAATTGGAAACATTAATCCATATTCATACACGGGAACAAATGATAGTGGAGAAGATGATGGAGTTGCAGAAGCTACATTCAATATGGGAAGTGATGTTGGTCTTGCTACAATTATAGCTACTGCACCAGAATATAATTTAGCTGACACAATTTATGTTTCATTATATTCAACAGATGCGGCTTATGTTGAAATTACCCAGCCATTTCCAAATGAAATAGAACTTCAAGGTGGTGGTGGTTTATCGTCTACTGAAATTGAGGTTGAAGTAAAAGATGGTAATGGAAATTTAGTTTCCGAACCATTCTTGTTAAGATTTGAAATACAGCATAATGCTCCTATAGGTTCATTCTTAAATGAACAGGATGATGATTGGAATGTAGAGTGGGTTGAATCATCTAATGGAGTAGCTACAGTTACACTAAATTCTGGAAATCAACCTGGTTCTATCCCAATTAGAGTTGAATTATATGATTCTAGCCTAACAGTTGATCAAAGTGACTGTGGATTTTTTACTAATTTTACATGTCCTGCTGAATGCTCATGTGATCAGGACAATGATGGATTATCTGATAATTATGAAACTTATGGAATAGCTGCGGCTGAAGATATTCCTGTAACAGTTTTAACTGGTCCTCCTCATTCTGGAGAAATAAATTTCAGTTATGTTGATATTACGCCAATTGGTGGTGGTTTGTACCAAGTACCATTAACAGTTCAGCTTGAGGATGAATGGGCTAATCCTGTTTCAGATTCAACCAATGTTTATATATGGATTGAAGGTCACGCTCCTTCATTTGATATGATTTTGTATGATGCTGGTGCTTATGATACTAGCGACACTTTAAAATGGGGTGAAGAAACTAGTACAAATCAAATCAATTTGAGAGATAGTCTTTTATATGTGTTATTAGTTGATGATATTGATAATAATGGTTCCATAACTCAATTTGATATTGATAATTATAGTCCAAATTCAGTTAATATGCTTCCTCCAAATCTTCAAAATTGGCAAGCTACTGGAGCTCAAACTAATATGCTTGGAATCCCTGATACAGATCCTGATGCATGCAATTGTTATGGTGATGAGTTATTTGACGAATGTAGTATTGATGGAGGCGCAACAACATTATGTATATGGGAAGTTATTCCAACACAACCTGGTTCTGTAGTAGGTGAAGCTAAAACCGGAATGTTAGGACCAAATAATGAATCTATACCTGGTGTTGCATGGTCAAATGTATATTATGGAACTTCTGATATGTTTTCAAGAACTGTAATCAAAGCTTTAACTTATGATATTGATGGAGAAGAACTAGTTATTGACAGTAGAAATAATCATTCAGGACAGCCTTTAGTGCTGCCATATCAGCCTGGTGGAGAAGGTTTGACTGTATCACCTTCATTAGTATTCTGGGATTTTGGTACAATGGGCCAAGCTTCCGCTGATACAGAACCTGATTGGGTAAATGATATTTCATTAACTGATGCCGTTAGTGGAGGAGTCTCAGTAACTGTAACTTTAACTGACTTCTACCAATATGGTGTTGATAATGGAAT
>PASS01000057.1 GCA_002712165.1 Fidelibacterota bacterium | reverse complement strand
TGGTGCGGATGAAGTTCTTAAAGTTCAAGATTTGGAAACCTTCGATTTTAAGGGAGTTGACATTGCGCTTTCTTCCCCAGGTGCAAAGGTCTCTGCCATGCATACTCCACGTGCTGCCGCCGCGGGTTGTGTTGTGATAGATAACACCTCTTATTTTCGCATGGATAAGGATGTGCCATTGGTAGTACCTGAGGTAAATCCAGGTGCACTGGTGCGATATAAAAATAAACATATCATTGCCACCCCAAACTGTTCGACCATTCAGATGGTTGTTGCATTAAAGCCATTACACGATTCGTTCAAAATAAAACGAGTCGTTGTATCCACCTATCAATCTGCCTCTGGTGCGGGCAAAGAAGGTATGGATGAGTTGTTTAACCAAACGAGAGGTGTATACGCGAATCAACCTGCACTAGAGACTCGTTCAAAGTTTACTAAGCAGATTGCTTTTAATGCTATTCCCCATATTGATGAGTTTCTAGATGACGGCGAGACTAAAGAAGAATGGAAGATGGAAGTTGAAACTCGAAAAATTCTGGATCCAGATATTATGGTACACGCTAATTGTGCCCGTATTTCGTCATTTATTGGTCATGCGGAATATATAAATATTGAAACAGAAAAACCAATTTCTGAAAAAGGCGCGCGCAGGTCACTGCAAAGAGCAGAAGGTATTACTGTAGTCGATCACCGTGCCAACGAGGGCTACGTCACCCCAGCAGAATGTGCTGGCGATGACGATGTGTATGTTTCCCGTATCCGTAAGGACAAATCGGTTGAAAACGGTTTGTCTTTTTGGTGCGTTGCAGACAATCTGCGCAAGGGTGCCGCTCTTAATGCTGTGCAAATCGCTGAAATGGTGGTGAGTGAATATCTTGCCGTATGATTTGTGCATCTAAATTTATTTGGTCTACATCTAACACTTACTACCCTGGTGAATTTTAGAGCTGGTAAATAGAAAAGCGTAAAAAAGGTTGTGGGGACCTTTGTATTCTGACAGGCCATAAAAGGCATCTCTATAGTGCAAATTAAGGCAAGTGTCAGTGACGTTGAGGGCCTTAGTTGATATCATTCACTTTCGCTACGAGCACATGGAGGTTGCTCTGGACTCCTGCACTATTTGTGATGACTACTTAAGGTTTATCGGAGATTCTTGGTGACAACTTTTTCTAATTCCTCCCGTGCTCGACCGCGCCGCAGCGCTATCTATATGCCTGCATCCAATCTACGTGCCTTGGCCAAGGCGAAAACACTTTCTGCTGATGTTCTGATTTTTGACCTCGAAGATGCTGTTGCCCCTGATGTAAAAGAATCTGCACGCGCCGCCGCCGTTGCTGCAGCGAAGTCTGGCGCATATGGGAGCCGCGATATTCTCATACGTGTCAACGGTCTTGATACGGAGTGGTTTGCTGATGATATTAGTGCCGTTGCTGCGTCGGGCGCTGACGGCGTTGTCTTGCCTAAGGTAAACAGTGCTAGTGATGTGCAAAGTACGGACCAGAAGTTGCGGGCAGTAGGCGCACCTGATGAGCTTATTCTTTGGGCCATGATGGAAACACCAAAAGGAATCTTGGCAGCAGCTGATATTGCAGCTAGCTCACGCCTTGCAGGTATGATTATTGGAACGGCAGATCTCGCCAAAGACCTTCATTGTGCACACCCGCTCGACAGAGGGCCTATGATTTTGTCACTTCAAACCTGTATTCTAGCAGCGAGAGCCAATGGCCTGTGGGTCCTCGACGGTGTTCATATCGACTTGGAAGATGATCGTGGATTTGAGGCCGTCTGTCGTCAGGGTAAAGAGCTTGGATTTGATGGCAAGACCCTTATTCATCCCAAACAAATTGCCATAGCAAATGAGGTTTTTGCGCCTTCAGCTGAGGACGTTGATCGGGCCCGGCATTTGATAAATCAGCATAAAAAAGCTATCGCGGCTGGAAAGGGCATAACCGTTGTGGATGGTCGTCTCGTTGAATCTTTGCACGTACACGAGGCAGAGCAATTAATTGCGTCGGCTATGGCGATCGAAGAGCTTGAGCGTGATGCTGCAGACGTTCAGAAGTAAAATCTTATGCCTCTTTCTCTCAGCGTTCTTGACCAATCTCCAGTGCGATCCGGTGCAACAGCACTAGACGCTATAGAGGAGACCGTAACCCTAGCCCAAGCCGCTGAAGCTTGTGGCTATGCGCGTTATTGGCTGGCCGAACATCATGGCACTGACGGCTTAGCTGGATGTTCACCTGAAGTTTTACTGTCCCGTATTGGCGCTGTTACTCGCGAGATCCGTATTGGCTCGGGTGGGGTTATGCTCAGCCACTATAGCCCGTTAAAAGTCGCGGAAAATTTTGCGCTTTTGTCGACTATGTATCCCGGCCGGGTGGATCTTGGTCTCGGTCGTGCACCAGGTGGAGATCAGCTTACAGCCAAAGCCATGTTGTATGGCTCAAGAATTGGCATTGAATATTACCCGGCGAAAGTTCTCGATTTGAAGGCGTTTCTCTACGGCAGCGATCCAGCTAACAAAAGTTTGTCCAGGGTAAGGGTTACACCGCGGCCGGTTATTGCACCCGAGATGTGGTTGCTCGGCTCTTCTGCGGATAGCGCGACGTTGGCTGCCCAGTTCGGGTTACCTTTTTCATTTGCCCATTTCATCAATTCTACTCGACCCGAGCAAATTATTGAGCACTATCGCCAGACATTTAGCCCTTCGGATATTCTCAAGCAACCCCAAGCTAGTATATGTGTTTTTGCAATTTGCGCTGAAACCCAGGTTGAAGCAGACCACTTATCTTCAAGCGGTGCTTTGTGGAGAGTCATGCTGGAAAAAGGCACACTCGGGCCATTCCCAAGTCCTGAAGAGGCCGAAGCTTATCCTTATACGAAGACCGAAAAACTTTTGGCTGAAGCTGGAAAGCGACGCGGTATTGTTGGTGACCCTGCAACAGTGAAAGCGCGTATCGAAGCGATTGCTGCTTCTTGCAAAGTTAATGAAGTTATGGTTGTCACAATCTGTCACGACATTCGCGCACGTTTGCGGTCTTATGAATTGATTGCCAGCGCATTTGACCTAAAACGCGGAGAGTCCTTGTAGAAAATGACCTTTAACTTTTGGTGTAATAGTGCTTTTCAATGCCTTCAGGATTTTTAGTTTGACCTATGTTACACTCTATGGGGTGCGATTTGATAATGAGTCGCGTTGGGTTATGGGGTTCGTTGACTTCGCCAGGGCAGGTTAGTAGTACTGTGCCAAAACCGCACTGGTCCTGAATCGCTACCAGTCTCGGAATTGCTTTCAACAGACTTCGGTTTAGCTACTTACTGGACACGATATGACTCAAAGGTCGAAACTTGCCGACCGGCCTCTTTCACCGCATCTACAGGTGTACCGGCTTCCCCTGACGGCCCTAACATCCATTTTTCACCGTATCACCGGGGTCGGCCTATCTCTTGGGATGATTCTCCTGGTTGTGTGGTTGGTAGCGGCTGCTTTCGGAAGTGGTGCCTATGGTATCGCCACGGAATTCATAACCTCACCGATTGGTTATCTGTTGCTTTTCGGATTTTCTGTGGCGCTGTTCTTTCACCTCTGTAATGGTATTCGGCATTTGTTTTGGGATGTGGGCATGAATTTTGAGATTGAAGAAACTAAACGATCTAATGTGCTAGTTATACTCTTCTCCATCGTTTTGACGGTGGTCAGTTGGTACATGGCGCTAGTTTAGGGAGCCGCAAAATGTTTGTATTGACTAGCCTCCGATCGGTTCTTGGTCGTGTGCGCAGTTTAAGCACGGCAAAGGAAGGCTTGCGCCACTGGTGGGTACAGCGATTGACAGCCCTAGCATTAATTCCGCTCACTGTTTGGTTTGTAGTCTCGCTAATCTCTTTGGTCGGTGTCGGTCACAATGCCTTTGTGCTGTGGTTGGCAAATCCTATTAATGCTACAGCAATGATTCTTTTCCTTGCTATTGCTTTTCATCATACTCAATTGGGAGTGCAAGTGGTGCTAGAGGACTATGTGACTAGCCTTCCTATTCGTACTGCCAGCATTATATTGGTAAAACTTCTATGCTTCGGCCTCTCAGCCGTTGGCATATTGTCTGTTCTTATCGTTACGTTTGGAGTTTAACGCTATGGCCGATTACACAATTGTCGACCATGAATATGATGTGGTTGTGATTGGCGCCGGTGGTGCTGGTCTTCGTGCTACCTTCGGTATGGTGCAAAATGGACTGAAGACAGCTTGTATAACAAAAGTGTTTCCCACCCGCAGTCATACCGTAGCCGCGCAAGGGGGTGTCGGTGCGGCGCTTGGTAATATGGCTGAGGATAACTGGATTTGGCATATGTATGATACGGTCAAGGGGTCTGACTGGCTCGGCGACCAAGACGCAATCGAGTACATGTGCAGAGAAGCCATTCCAGCAGTCCAAGAGCTTGAACACTACGGTGTACCATTCTCGCGCACGCCCGAGGGTAAGATTTACCAGCGTCCGTTTGGTGGCCATATGCGCAATTTCGGTGAAGCGCCCGTGCAACGCGCTTGTGCTGCGGCAGACCGGACCGGGCATGCTATATTGCATACTCTTTATCAGCAAAGCCTAAAGCATAAAGCTGAATTTTTTGTTGAGTACTTCGCAATAGACTTAATTATGAATAGTGAAGGAGCCTGCCAAGGAGTTGTTGCGCTTGACATGGCAACTGGCACGATACACCGGTTCAAGTCTCATATGACGGTGATGGCAACTGGCGGTTACGGTAGAGCCTATTTCTCCTGTACCTCTGCTCATACATGTACCGGTGATGGAAATGCTATGATCGCGCGCGCGGGCTTGCCGCTGCAGGATATGGAATTTGTTCAATTTCATCCGACCGGAGTTTACGGTGCAGGTGTTCTTATTACGGAGGGTGCTCGCGGCGAGGGTGGATATCTTACCAACAGCCAAGGCGAACGCTTCATGGAGCGTTATGCTCCGACCGCTAAGGACCTCGCATCTCGAGACGTGGTTTCTCGTGCTATGACTATGGAAATTCGTGAGGGCCGGGGTGTCGGTGTAGATAATGACCATATTCTTCTGCACCTTGAACATTTAGGCTCTGAGGTACTGTGGCAACGTCTTCCTGGCATCACTGAAACATCGAAAGTTTTTGCTGGTGTTGATGCGACAAAAGAGCCTATCCCGGTTTTACCGACCGTTCACTATAACATGGGTGGTATTCCGACCAATTATATGGGCGAGGTTATAAACCCGACTGTGGAGAATCCGGATGCTGTTGTCCCGGGCCTAATGGCCATCGGTGAAGCCGCAAGTGTGTCGGTACATGGCGCCAATCGTCTTGGCACCAACTCGTTACTTGATATTGTCGTGTTTGGCCGCGCAGCAGCTTTACGCGCCAAGGATATTGTAAAAAAAGAAGCGCACCACGCAAAGTTGCCTAAAGACTCTGCTGACCTCGCTCTATCCCGTCTCGATCGTCTTCGAAATGCAAGTGGTTCCCTTACAACTGCACAAATTCGTCGCGATATGCAGCGGAATATGCAAAATGATGCTGCTGTATTCAGAACTTCACAAACCTTAAAAGAAGGCTGCGATAAAATTAGCCAAGTGGCGCGGTCTCTGGAAGACATAAAGGTTGCTGACCGCTCGCTGATTTTTAATACCGATCTTATCGAAGCACTTGAGCTAGAAAATCTTATGTCCTGTGCGCTAACAACAATAATCGGTGCTGAGGGTAGGCATGAAAGCCGCGGTGCCCATGCGCACGAAGATTATCCGGACCGCGACGATGAAAACTGGATGAAACATACTCTGGCGTGGGTTGGAGACGAGTGGAAGGTCAAACTGGATTACCGGCCTGTCCACACTTACACGCTCACTAATGAAGTTGAATATATCAAGCCCAAAGCGCGTGTTTATTAGGTACTAACGCGCTGCGATACATTAGGCTCTTCAGACGAAAGATCGAATAATGGTCGAGTTATCACTACCTCTCAAGTCACGCCCAACCAAAGGCAAGGTGCATACCGCACCAGAGGGTACAAAGAATATTAAGCGTTTCGACGTCTATCGGTATGATCCCGATTCGGATGCTAATCCACGCATCGATTCCTATGACTTAGACTTGGACAACTGTGGTCCGATGGTGCTCGATGCTCTTTTGAAGATTAAAGATGAGACTGACCAGACTCTCACATTACGCCGCTCTTGCCGCGAAGGTATTTGTGGTTCGTGTTCTATGAACATTGATGGCAGCAATACACTGGCTTGCCTGAAGCCAATTTCTGATGTGCGGGGAACTGTTAAGGTCTATCCACTCCCACACTTACCGGTGGTAAAAGATTTAGTGCCGGATCTAACTAATATTTACGCGCAATACAACGCGATTGAGCCGTGGATGAAAGCGGAGAGCCAACCACCTGCTAATAGCGAGCGCCTTCAATCTCCTAAAGAACGCGAAAAACTCGATGGATTGTGGGAATGCATCCTGTGTTTTTGCTGCTCTACCAGCTGCCCCAGCTACTGGTGGAATGGGGACCGCTATCTAGGCCCCGCGATTCTTCTACAGGCGGCGCGATGGATTAATGATAGCCGTGATGATGCCGCAATCGAGAGGCTGGAAGCTCTGAACGATTCGTTTCGCCTATATCGCTGTCATACCATTATGAACTGCACCCAAGCCTGCCCTAAGGGCCTCAATCCAGCGAAAGCTATAGCCGATATCAAAATAAAAATGGTCGAACATGAGAAATAATGCAGGCTTAAGGTTTAGTGACACAATTGAAATAGGCCCGGGTCGGATTCGACAAGTTGCATGCGATTCGCTCCTGATGGCTAAAACGTGCCGATCGGCCAGTTTTGGCGCATTCCGATTCGGCCAGTTTTAGGAGTTCTTGGGGTGTTGTGCTGGAGCTTGAATAGCAAATCGCGACTCGATCTGGCGTTGAAGTCCCAATCATACCTGTTAGGCCTGCCTCACGCCGACTATCTATATATGGTGTCCCCCCGCAGGCGCTTAGTCCAAGCGGTATTATGCCTAAGAATAACCATATTACGCCCCTGCCAATCATGGTGCGTCGGGTAGGTGTGGGTTCATTCATCATCATAGCAATTTCCTATTTTTGACGGAAATCGGCAGTGTGCCTAGTATTTCTCAAGAATCATCCAGCGTTGTGTTAAACAACCGTCCTGTTTATCTTTTCGGCGGGATGCACTTATGCCGAGGGGAGTTTTGAATGTCCTCAGAAAAATATCGATTAGTCACACGAAGCGATTTCGATGGTCTTGTCTGTGCGGCGATCCTTAAAGAACAGGGCTTGATCGATGAAATCAAGTTTGTTCATCCGAAGGACATGCAAGATGGCGTGATCGACATCACCAGCCGCGATATCACTACCAACCTTCCCTTTGTGGAGGGAGTTTTTCTTGCCTTTGACCATCACGAGAGTGAGTCGATTCGAGTCGGCAAGAAGGATAATCACATTATAGATCCAAAAGCGCCATCCGCAGCCCGTGTAGTTTACAACTATTATGGTGGTAAGGCTAAGATGCCACGCATCCCAGTGGACCTGATGGAAGCCGTGGATAAGGGGGACTCAGCCCAGTTTAATAAGGTTGAGGTTTTGATTGCCCAGGGTTGGGATCTTATGAACTTCATCATGGATGCGCGTACTGGCCTTGGGCGCTTTCGTGAATTCACCATTTCCAACTATCAGTTGATGATGGAACTTATCGACAAGTGTGTTGNAATGCCGGTCGATGANATTCTCATGCTGCCCGACGTNGTCGAGCGCGTNGATCTTTATGTTGAGCATGAAGCCAAAGCGCGTGAGCAGATTCAGCGCTGCTCTACCACTCAAGGNAATATAGTCATGCTTGACCTGCGTGACGAAGANACGATATGGGCATGNAACCGTTTCCTCATTTACGCTTTGTTTCCCGACCANAATATATCCATNCACGTTATGTGGGGACTTAAGAAGCAAAACACAGTGTTTGCTATTGGTAAATCAATCTTTGACCGGTCATCTAAAACCAATGTCGGCGAACTATGTCTCAAGTATGGTGGTGGTGGGCACCAGGCTGCGGGTACCTGTCAGGTACCAAACGATCAGGCAGAAGAAACCCTGCAAGCTTTGATTGATAAAATGAATAGTGATGGCTAAATAAGGCTGCGCACAGTTTGTGGCTTTTCGGCATATACTGCCTTCGATTGAGGTGGATATTTGCTTTTGCCCCCACTGCACACTTGTTGCTATGACCGCCAAATCATGACCGAAGATACTTTGCAGCGTTATCGAATGCTTGTCGATCAGGGCGATCTAAAACTTGATCCCGTCCAGGAGTTGGCGGCAAGAAAGCTCACTAGTTTATCGCATGCTATACGATCTTATGCACCGAGGGCTGGCATCAGAGGCTGGGCTGCTAGGCTAGGATTTAGCAATCTCTGCGATAACACGATCCCGGTCCAGGGCTTATATATCTATGGTGGTGTCGGACGCGGCAAATCCATGTTGATGGAATTGTTTTTCGAAAGTATTCCGATAAAAGCTAAAAAACGAATTCACTTCCATGCCTTCTTACGTGACATCCATGCTGAGGTTCACCACCGTCGTCAGTTGTCATTATATGAAGGTGAAGGTGACCCCATTCCCGGTATGGCTGATGGAATTGCCGACAGTATCGATCTTTTGTGTTTAGACGAATTGGAAGTGCGCGATATAGCCGATGCGATGATCGTAGGCCGACTATTTGAGCAACTTTTTGAGCGTGGAGTCGTAGTTGTATCTACTTCCAACCGCCATCCCGACGATTTATACAAAGATGGCTTACAGCGCGAACGCTTTGTGCCATTTATCGACCTTATCAAAGAAAATCTTGAATTATTAGAGCTAGAGGCGGCGCGAGACTATCGCTTAGATAGCCTTGCGGAGGCGGCAGTTTATCATACCCCACTTGGCCCTATTGCAGATCAAGCACTAGATGCCGCGTGGGCGCGCCTAACTGATGAAGCAATTCCTGTACCCGACTATGTTTTAGTTCAAGGCCGCCGCATTCATGTTCCATTTGCAGCGCACCAGGTTGCCTGTTTTGCCTTCAACGATCTATGCGGACAACCCCTGGGCCCAAGCGACTACATGGCCATTGCTAGTCAGTACTCTACGTTGCTGGTCAAGGGTATTCCGAGCATGGATGATGAAAACAAGGACAAGGCTCGACGCTTTGTTACACTGATCGACGCTTTATATGATCATCGCACGGCGTTTATTTGTTCGGCAGCAGCTCCACCTGATCAGCTTTACAAAGGCAAGGACGGTGGTTTTGAGTTTCAACGCACCGTTTCGCGCCTCATCGAAATGCAAGCTGCTGATTATATTCGCCAAAAACATCTAGATTAAGCTTTACCTAAAGTTCGCAGACCCGGTTTTTACGGCTGGCCATTTGCCGTTTGATGGCAGCGCTCATTTCTTCGTCGGTTGCATACGTCTCGGGCAATCCCTGCAATAACAGTATAAATGTGCCCGATTTTTTATCGTCATCCGTAAGAATAGCCTTAGTACCGGGATCTAAAGTAAATGGGCTCACAACAGCAATTTTTACATTCGGGCTACGCTTTTTAACGCGTTCGACCGTACCTAAAAAAGAATCGCTGTGGAAAGAGCCGTTTAAGTGCACGACTTTACGGTTAGGGTATTTGGAAAGATGTGCATTAATGGACTCGGCCATTGTATCGTCGCGAGTCGCTTGAGCGGCATAGCTGCGCAGCGCTCCTTCACTAGGTTGTTTTTTGCCCTGAGATTCTTTGGCGCCTTTGTGTCCACCATGGGCTGGGCTCCCTTGTACAAAACCCATGAACTTATCTCTGTATGCGCTATCACCTAAGTTTAGTGTTGTGGCAGCCCAGTCACGCTGATCCGGGGCCATGCGGGTAAGGAAGGACTCTCCCTCTATACCAACACAACGCACCACCTTATCAGGTGCATTTGCAGCGATAACGGCAAGGCCATGGGCCTTGGCATACTCTACCAGTGGCCGGTAGCTCGTCCGGTAATTGTCCCAGGCGCGTGCATCTCGAATAAATGAGTTTTCCCCTATGCGGCCCGCGAGGTAATCATTCACGATGGGTTGCGTATCCCGTTCAAATTGTTCCATCGATAGACTAACGTTGGGCTCCAGTTCGTGAATGGCCCGAAACAGCTGCATTTCTGCCAGGTGATTCCCGGGATGACGATGCATTTCGCCAATAAAGATAACGTCGAAGCTAATTAAAATATCGGCAGCCTTAGCCACAGTCACTGTCTGCGCGGGAACTCTTCCGCTTTCCGTATAGGTTAGAGAAAAAGATGTCATATCAGTTAGTTGCGGGGATACATCATAAAATGACCCGCTTGGAGCGGCGCAACCTGAGGTCAATAGTAAGCTAAAAAGTAGGGCTGAAGTTTGACGCATATTACCGATCCTTGCGGGGCCTCATGAATCGCGCTACCAAAAGCTTGGTCGCACATATTTAAATCACTTTAAGCTGTATATTGGTACATGAGGGCATAATGGCACGCAAAAAAATTGCACTAGTGGGCTCAGGCAACATCGGTGGCACTCTCGCGCATCTCATAGGGCTGAAGGAATTGGGCGACGTAGTGATGTTTGATATAGCCGACGGTATTCCTCAGGGTAAGTCTTTGGATATAGCCCAATCCACGCCTGTTGCGGGTGTCGATGTCGATTATAAGGGCGGCAAAGACTACTCTAAAATAAAGGGCGCTGATGTTATTATAGTTACTGCAGGTGTGCCCAGAAAGCCTGGAATGAGCCGCGACGATCTGGTCGCAATCAATCTTAAGGTTATGTCTCAAGTAGGAGCTGGCATAAAAAAATATGCCAAGAATGCATTCGTGATCTGCATTACCAATCCACTTGATGCCATGGTATGGGCGCTGCGTGAATATTCGGGCCTACCGCGCAATAAAGTGGTCGGTATGGCAGGCGTGCTCGATTCGGCTCGCTTTCGCTATTTTTTGTCCGAAGAGTTTAAGGTATCTGTGGAAGACGTAACAGCCTTTGTGTTGGGTGGCCATGGCGACACAATGGTTCCGCTAGAGCGTTATTCCACCGTGGCAGGTATTCCGCTCCCAGATTTAGTAAAAATGAAGTGGACCACCCAGGCTCGCCTCAACAAAATCGTCCAAAGGACCCGTGACGGCGGTGCTGAAATCGTTGGTTTGTTGAAGACTGGATCAGCCTTCTATGCTCCGGCGGCCTCGGCAGTTCAGATGGCGGAGAGTTATTTAAAGGACAAGAAGCGCCTGCTGCCCTGCGCAGCTTACATAAATGGGCAATACGGGGTAAAAAACTTGTATGTTGGTGTTCCGACCATCATTGGTGCAGGTGGGGTTGAGCGGATTGTTGAAATCAAGCTGAATAGCGGTGAGAAAAAAATGTTTCTTAAGTCAGTCGCTTCAGTGAAAGGCCTTGTGGCGGCCTGCAAGAAAATCGATAAAAAGCTTAAATAGAGCCCAGATAAGCGCATATAAGGGGTTGCTGGCTATTTTGGTGGCTCTCGTGCCCATATATTCCCTTATTATTTTCTCGCCTATTCATCTGCTTTTCGCCCCGTTGCACGACGAGGCCTGGGTGCTATAACAGCCGGGCATAATCCATCAGGTTAGGGGAAACTCCGGGGCTTATCCCAAATGTCGTATCGGTAGTGGGCATGCCTTCGGCCAGAGTCAAAGCGGAACACCATGAATATCCACGAGTATCAAGCCAAACAGCTCCTTAAAAAATTCGGCGTGCCCGTCCTCGACGGGGGTGTCGCCTATACGGCAGATGAGGCTGAAGTAGTTGCTAAAGGCCTCAAGTCTTCTGTTTTCGTTGTTAAGTCGCAGATTCACGCAGGTGGGCGTGGCAAGGGCAAATTTAAAGAGGCTACATCTGGCGGCAAAGGCGGTGTGCGTATTGTTAAATCTGCAGCCGATGTCAAACTTTCTGCCGAGCAGATGTTGGGTAATACCTTGGTTACCCACCAATCCGGACCGGCTGGCAAGCAGGTTAAACGCGTCTATGTAGAATCAGGCTGCGAAATCACGCGAGAACTTTACCTCTCGATACTTGTGGATCGTGGCACATCCTGGGTCACGATCATGGCCTCCACAGAAGGCGGTGTGAATATCGAAGAAGTGGCCGCAGAGACCCCAGAAAAAATTGTTTTCCAATCAATCGATCCAGCAACCGGTATTCAAGGCTTTCATTGCCGAAAAATCGCTTTTGCCCTTGGCCTTTCAGGCGGTCAGGTTAAATCCTGTACAAAACTCCTTGCAGCTTTGTATTCCGCATTTCTTGAAACTGATGCATCGATGCTCGAAATCAATCCGCTGGTGGTGACCAGTGATGGAGACGTACTACCGCTTGATGCCAAGATGAATTTTGATTCTAACGCCTTGTATCGCCACCCTGACATTATTGAGTTACGTGATGAGGATGAAGAAGATCCGATGGAGTTGGAGGCATCTAAGCATGATCTCAACTATATAAAACTTGATGGTACTATTGGCTGTATGGTGAACGGCGCCGGTCTTGCGATGGCAACTATGGACATCATAAAGTTATATGGCGCCGAGCCAGCGAACTTCTTAGACGTCGGTGGTGGTGCGACAAAAGAACGTGTGACCACAGCATTTAAAATCATCCTCTCAGACCCCAACGTTGAAGGTATCTTAGTCAATATTTTCGGTGGCATCATGCGCTGTGATGTGATCGCTGAGGGCGTTGTCGCGGCCGCTCGCGAAATTAGCCTCAATGTACCTTTAGTGGTGCGCCTTGAGGGCACCAATGTAGAGCTGGGCAAAAAAATCATGGCCGAATCTGGTCTTCCTATTATTACTGCGGATAATCTAGCAGACGCTGCCGAAAAGGTTGTCAAGGCCGTGAAGGAGGCTGCGTAACATGTCCGTTCTTATCGATCAAAATACGAAGGTTATCTGCCAAGGCTTTACCGGCAGTCAGGGGACGTTCCATTCTGAGCAAGCTATTGCTTATGGTACTAAAATGGTTGGTGGCGTGACGCCTGGAAAAGGCGGAACCAAGCACCTCGATCTGCCCGTATACGACACCGTCGCCAATGCACGCGAAGCGACGGGCTGTGATGCGACTGTAATTTATGTGCCACCGCCATTTGCCGGTGACGCTATTCTGGAGGCTATTGACGCCGAATTAGAATTGGTCGTGTGCATTACTGAAGGCATACCAGTTCTGGATATGGTCCGTGTCAAACGTGCTCTTGAAGACTCTAAAACTCGCCTTATTGGGCCCAACTGCCCAGGGATAATCACACCTGGAGAATGTAAAATCGGAATTATGCCTGGACATATTCACCAGCGAGGTAAGATCGGTGTTGTTTCTCGCTCTGGTACATTAACCTACGAGGCGGTTGCGCAAACCACTGTCACCGGTCTTGGGCAAACAACTTGTATCGGTATTGGCGGGGATCCAGTGAACGGTACGAATTTTATAGATTGCATCGAACTCTTCCTGGGTGACGAGGAGACCCAAGGTATTATAATGATAGGCGAAATCGGCGGCACTGCTGAGGAGGAAGCCGCTGAGTTCTATAGGTCCTCAAAAACAAAAAAACCTATCGTCGGCTTTGTAGCAGGATCTACAGCACCCCCTGGTCGGCGTATGGGTCATGCGGGTGCCATCATATCTGGCGGTAAAGGCACAGCGCCGGCTAAATTTGAGGCTATGAAAAGCGCAGGTTTTAAAGTTGCGGACTCACCGTCTTCTCTGGGCTCTACCATGCTAGAGGCAATGAAGAGTTAGCGTCTACGGCAGTGTGCGAATTCTAGGGCTTAGTCATGAGCGTGTCATTTTCTTCAAGAATAGGTGCTGGATTTTTTCTAGCTTTGATATTCGCTGCAGCGCCTGTGGGAGCGAAGGATCAATCGTTGGTTACTCTAAGTGCTGGATTATTCGATCTCGTTTCTCACCGTACTCAGGAATTTGAAGGCCGCGCTGAATACCGTCACGGTCAGGGCTTCTTTGAAACTGTCGGTGCTTTTCGCGGATTTAAACCAATAATTGGTATTATGGGCAACTCAGCTGGAGCGGTTTTTGGCTATGCAGGACTTGCTGCGCCGATAGTTATTGGAGCTAAGCGGTGGGAAATTGTTCCATCTGGTGGTGTGGGTGGATACCATGAAGGTGATGGCATTTTTTTGGGTGGGACTTTTGAATTTCACGTAGGTCTTTCAGCCTCCTATGCCCTTTCCGAAAACAGCCGACTTGGTGTTGCTCTTTACCATATTTCTAATGCGAATACGCACCGAAAAAATCCTGGAGTGAATTCTATTCTGTTGCAGTGGTCTTTGGCTTTCGATTAAGTCTGTTTAAACCCATTGGTGCTTAATTGTTGGGTACCTGGCCACTTAATAGGCCAAATAATTATCTTAGTTTTATTTATTAGGATTTGTTATGAGCTCACTTGTCAACGAAGGCCTTCGCTATCATAACGACGGTGATCTCGAGAAAGCTGAACAATGTTATCTCGAAGCTCTATCTGCTAATTCATCTGAAGCCTACGCCTTGAAGCTTTTGGGTGTGCTGCAGGCTGAGCGAGGTATCTTTGACGATGCACTTTCCTATGCGGAAGCAGCGGTTAATCTCTTGCCCGATGACAGTGAGTGTAAACACTTGCTTGCTCGCATCCGCATTGAGCGCAGCGAGTTTGAAGCTGCTATTCCCATCCTGCGTGAAGCGATCCAAAAAGATGGAGCTAACACGGCGGCGATATGGGCTGATTTTGGTTTATGCCTCGAACGCACTGGCGCTTGGACCGAAGCCCAGGACGCTTTCAATCGTGTTCTTGAGCTGCAGCCGAAAAACCGGACTGCTATGCATGGGATAGCCCGTTCTATCCAGGCGTCCGGTGATATGGACTTGACGGAAGAAGCGTACAGGCGAGTGATTGCAGTTGATGACCAGGACGCCGAGGCTTGGGTGGGCCTCGCTAGAACTGAACAGCAACGCGGCAATCTCACGGCTGCACTCACCCACGCCGAGCATGCTTGTGCCATTGCTCCGGGTATGGCCCAATGCACCGCTGCCCGCGAAGATATTCGTGATGCCTTAGAAATGGCTGCTGAGGGCTAAAAGTTAACTAGCCGGGCTAGAAATTTACCTTGGTTCTCGGCCAATGCTTGCTTGTCTATCTGAAAATCTCTAAGTCGTTGTCCATAAGGTAATATTCGTCTAATAATTAGTAGGGCCGTTTGGGTGGAAATCCTCGGGTAGGGTTTCGGGCGGCCCCATCGGGACCTTTATCAAGGACCTTATTGTGGACACCTCATTTTTGATCGGCTCAAACGCGACATATATCGCGGAGCTTTACGCCACTTACCTAAAAGACCCAAAAGTCGTGGATGCTAACTGGGCAGCCTTTTTCCGTGACTTGGATGAGGATGAATTAGAGTTGATGAAGAGTTTGGAGGGTGCTAGCTGGGCGCCATCCGAATCTGGTGTTATTGGTGTCGCTGATAGTGACGAGATACCTTCTAAAGATGCTCAGGCCAATGGCAAGGCAAGTAGTGCGCCCACATTATCCGGGCAGGCAGAAGCCTCTATTCATGCTCTTCAACTTATTCGTGCGTACCGTTCTCGCGGCCATCAGGTAGCCAACCTTGATCCGCTGAATTTGCAAAAACATGAAAGCCACCCGGAGCTGGACTACAAAACCCATGGATTTACGGATGCAGATCTCGATAAAGAAATTAGGCTTGCCGGTGTACTGGGTTTAGAAAAAGCTACTTTGCAAGAAATTATTGCTGCACTTAAAGAAACATATTGTGGGACTATTGGCGTTGAATTTACTCACGTTCAGGACCCTGCGCAAAAAGCGTGGCTACAAAAACGCATTGAAACTGACCGTTTAACGCCACGCTTTTCCACCAGTGGTAAGAAAGCGATTTTAGAAAGACTTACAGAATCTGAAGGTTTTGAGAAATTTCTTGGCATTAAGTACACAGGCACTAAACGCTTTGGCCTAGATGGTGGCGAAGCGGCGGTGCCAGCGTTAGAACAAATTGTAAAGCGTGGAGGCCAGCTTGGCCTAAAGCAAATTGTTATCGGCATGGCCCACCGTGGGCGGCTCAATGTGCTGGTCAATGTAATGCATAAACCATTTTCTGCATTGTTCTCCGAGTTTCAGGGCAATTCACCTAATCCAGATGATGTCGAAGGGTCTGGAGATGTAAAATATCATCTAGGCACGTCGGCTGATCGTGAGTTTGATGGAAACACAGTTCACTTATCTCTCACAGCTAATCCATCTCACTTAGAAGTTGTTGATCCAGTCGTGCTTGGAAAAGTACGTGCTAAACAGGAGCAACTAGCTGACGCTGATCGTAGGCAGGTGATGGGCCTATTGATCCACGGCGATGCTGCATTCGCGGGCCAAGGAATTATTGCTGAGTGCTTTGGGTTTTCTCAGATTGATGGCTACACGACAGGCGGCACGCTTCATTTCGTCATTAATAATCAGATCGGTTTCACAACCACACCACATTACAGCCGATCAGGTTTGTACTGCACAGATGTAGCTAAAATGGTTGAGGCACCCATCTTCCATTGTAACGGTGATGACCCTGAAGCGGTAGTTCACTGTGCGCGCATCGCTATAGAATTTCGCCAGGAATTTGGCGTTGATGTTGTGCTAGACATGGTCTGCTACCGTCGTTTTGGCCATAACGAGGGTGATGAGCCAAAGTTTACACAGCCGTTGATGTATAAACAGATCGAAAAACAACCTACCGCTCGCACCATTTATGCATCGCGTTTGGTCGATGAAGGCCTCTACTCTCAGGAAGAGGCTGATCTTATGATGAGCAAATTTATGCATATGATGGAGGTCGACTTTGACTCCGCTTCCAGTTTCAAACCGAATAAAGCCGACTGGCTGGAGGGTCAATGGAAGGGAATCGCCCAGATGGGCGAAGAAGAAGAATTGAGTGATGATAAAACTGGCACACCGCTTGATTTGCTCAAAGAGGTTGGTGCAGGTATTTGTACCGTGCCAGAAGGCTGGGCTGTGAATTCTAAAATTTCGCGGCAACTCAGGGCCAAGAAGAAGGCAATCGATAGTGGCAATAACATAGATTGGTCTACCGCAGAGGCTCTTGCCTTCGGAACTTTGGCCGTCGAGGGTACACCAGTTCGTTTGTCGGGTCAGGATTGCGGTCGTGGTACATTTTCTCAACGCCATTCAGTGCTGGTTGATCAAAGCACTGAGGAACGCTTTGTTTTCCTAAATAATATTCGCCCAGACAGCCAGGCACGCTTTGAAGTAATTGATAGCCCACTGTCTGAACTCTCTATTGTGGGTTTTGAATATGGCTTTAGTCTCGCCGAGCCAAATGCGTTAGTTTTATGGGAAGCACAATTTGGAGATTTCTCCAACGGTGCGCAAATGATCATTGATCAGTTCATTAATTCTGGTGAGAGCAAGTGGCTACGTCTTTCGGGTTTGGTTTTGCTTCTACCTCACGGATTTGAAGGCCAGGGTCCAGAGCACTCCTCGGCTCGCATGGAGCGTTATTTACAGCTTTCCGCACAAGATAATTGGCAAGTCTGCAACATCACCACACCTGCAAATTACTACCATGCCCTTCGTCGACAAATGCGTCGGAATTTTCGTAAACCATTAGTGATAATGACTCCCAAATCATTACTTCGTAACAAGCGGTGTTTATCTTCATTGTCTGATATGTCCGAGGACACAAGCTTCATGCGTGTGTACGGAGAGACCGAAAAAATTGAAAAGCCTGACAAAATTCGTCGCATCATCTGCTGCTCGGGAAAAATTTATTATGATCTTTTGACTATGCGGGAAGAAGAAAAGATCGATGACGTTGCCATCATTCGTGTCGAACAATTATATCCATGGCCTAAAGAAACCCTTGCAAGAGAGCTGCGCAAATATAAAAACGCCGAAGTCATTTGGTGTCAGGAAGAGCCGGCCAACATGGGCTCGTGGACATTTGTCGACCGGCGCCTTGAATATGTGTTAGAGAGCATAGATATCAAGGCTAAGCGCCCCGTCTATGCGGGTCGCCAACCTGCAGCCTCGCCGGCTACCGGATTGATGAAAAATCATGTTAATGAGCAAAGCAAAATTTGCGATTGGGCGCTAACTGCGCCGATTAATGAAATTCCACAACCGTTTCGCCGCATTTCTAATATTGGTAAGATGGCGGCTGAATAACTTAGCCCCTAACGGCCTCAGGCCCAACGTGAATTGAGGACGCAATGTCGACCGAAATTAAAGTACCTACCCTAGGTGAATCTGTGACAGAGGCTACAGTTGCCAAGTGGTTTAAGCAGGTGGGCGATAGTGTTGCCCAGGATGAGCCTGTAGTCGAATTAGAAACGGATAAAGTGACCGTGGAGGTGCGTGCCGAGAGTGCTGGTACCTTGGGCGTGATTATTGCTGAGGAGGGTGCCGAGGTAGAAGTGGGCGCTGTTCTTGGTAGCATAGGTGCTGCTAATGGCAATAAGGTAGAAAAGAAAAAAGCAGAAAAAAAGCAAGAGAAAAAAGAGGAAAAAGTGATATCGCCAGCAAGAGCTGCGAAACCTCTTGATGAAAAGCCTGCAATAACACCGCTGGAGAATAAAGTCTTAACGACGACTTCTGTCACCTCCAATCATCCTCTAGCTCCATCTGTTCGTCATCTTGTTGATGAGCATGGCCTTGACCCGAATAAAATTCCTTCAACGGGTAAGAATGGCCGTTTGGTAAAGGCCGACGTTTTGTCCTACCTAGCGACTGGCCCAGACCGTGTGACGAAGTCCAAAGTGCCTGAGAGAAGTTCACTTGAGGAGCGTGTAAAAATGACACGGCTCCGTAAACGTATAGCTGAGCGGTTGAAGGATGCACAAAACACTGCAGCTATGCTTACCACCTTCAATGAAGTTGACATGTCTGCAGTTATGTCTATGCGCAGTACTTATAAAACGGCGTTTCAAAAAAAGCATGGTGTGAAAATGGGTTTCATGGCGTTCTTCGCAAAATCGTGTGTTGCAGCGCTCAAGGAGCTTCCGGCCATCAATGCTGAAATTCAGGGCAACGAGCTGGTATATAAAAATTATTATGATATCGGCGTTGCAGTAGGTACGCCTCAAGGTCTTGTTGTGCCTGTTGTGCGTGATTGTGATGTAAAATCTTTTTCTGAAATTGAAGCTGAGATTTCGGGCCTTGGTCGACGGGCGCGTGATGGAAAACTGACTATTGAAGACATGACTGGTGGTTCATTCACTATTACTAACGGTGGAATTTACGGCTCGATGTTGTCAACGCCGATTCTTAATGCACCGCAGTCGGGTATCCTCGGCATGCACAACATTAAGCAGCGTGCGATGGTGCAAGATGATGGGTCTATCGTCGCAAAACCGATGATGTATTTGGCTCTATCCTATGATCACCGCATCGTTGATGGCCGCGAAGCAGTAACTTTCCTCGTGCGGGTGAAAGAATGTATCGAGGATCCCGGTCGTTTATTAATCGAAATCTAGTTTTAATTTTTCGCATCTGGTGCAACCGTGTGAGTGCAATATAGATGCGTGTTTACATAGACATTACAAATACTAAGGAAATCCATTATGTCTGATACTTTCGACGTCATTGTAATCGGCGGCGGCCCTGGCGGCTACGTATGCGCCTTACGTGCCGCGCAGCTTGGGCTTAAAGCAGCCTGTGTGGAAAGTCGTGGAGCACTTGGTGGCACCTGTACTAACGTCGGATGTATACCGTCAAAAGCGTTATTACAATCTTCACATCTTTTTGATGAAGCCAATCATTCTTTTTCTGGTCATGGCATTAAAGTGGGCAAAATAGGTATTGACTTGCCAACTATGCTTGCTCGCAAGGACCAAGTGGTGGACCAAAACCGTCAGGGCATAGAATTTTTACTGAAGAAAAATAAAGTCACCTATATCAAAGGCTTTGGCCGTATCAGTAAAGTGAAAACCAGCTCCCATGAAATTACAGTTAAAGAGGATGGGGGTAAAGATACTACTTATATCGCGAAATATATTGTTCTCGCTACTGGATCCGAAGTTACACCGCTGAGAGGCATTAAGGTTGACGAAAAACAAATTGTCTCGTCTACCGGGGCACTTAAATTGAATGAGGTGCCGGAATCGATGGTTGTGATAGGAGCAGGTGTAATTGGACTTGAAATGGGTTCAGTGTGGCGCCGACTGGGATCCAGTGTAACTGTGGTCGAATTTCTTGACTTTATCCTTCCACCAATGGACGGAGAAGTGCGTAAGCAAATGCAGAGAATTCTCGAAAAGCAGGGTATAAAATTCAAGCTAGGCCATAAAGTCACCGAAGCCAAAGCCGGCAAAGATGGCGTGTTGTTGAAAGTTGAGCCTGCCAAAGGCGGCGCGGCTGATACTCTTAAGGCTGACACAGTGCTCCTAGCAATTGGTCGCCGACCGTATATAGATGGTCTAGGCCTAAAAGAGGCAGGTGTAAAAGTCACCGATAATGGTTTTGTCGAGACCGATCAGAATTACCAAACCAATATAGAGGGCATATTTGCGATTGGCGATGTTATAGGAGGGCAAATGCTGGCCCACAAGGCAGAGGACGAGGGCGTAGCTTGTGCCGAAATTCTTGCTGGTCAACCTGGCCATGTGAATTACGAAGCTATCGCCTCGGTAGTGTATACTTGGCCCGAAGCGGCGGGCGTTGGTAAAACTGAGGAGGAGCTTAGGGAAGACGGTATTGCATACAAAGTTGGTAAATTCCCCTTCACTGCTAATGGTCGAGCTCGTTGCAATGGTGATACAAATGGTTTTGCCAAAATCCTTGCGGATGAAAAAACCGATCGCGTTTTGGGCTGTCATATTGTTGGTGCTGAAGCGGGTGATTTGATTATGGAGATAGCCGTTGGNATGGAATTTGGCGCNTCATCTGAGGATATTGCTCGCACGTGTCATGCACATCCCCAGCTTGGNGAAGTGATCAAAGAGGCGGCATTGGCCGCAGACGGCCGCGCATTACATATTTGATCGCGGATTATTAGCGCGAAACTGGAGAGTTCGGACGGATCGTGTAACCACTTATTCACGATCAAAAGGCTTAAACTCATGTCTCGAATCATGCCTAGCATTGCCATTGTTATTCCTACCTATAACGCAGCCGTTACGCTGGACCGCACCATTGAAAGTGCACTGGGCGCATTAGTATATTGTACTGACGTAAAAAAAATTTTGGTCGAGGCCGAAATTATCGTTGTAGATGATTGCTCAACAGATGCCACAGCCGAGATCACAAAGAGATGGATAGCACGATATCCTGTTGTGCGCCTGGTTCGCACTGATAGGAATCGCGGTCCGGGATTTTCCCGAAATGAAGGTGTGCGCCAGAGCAAAGCCGCGTTTCTATTTTTCCTAGATGCCGACGATATATTCTACCCCAATCACGTTTATTTGTGTTTGAAAGAGCTTCTAGCAGACGATGCCCTTGGCTACGTGTTTACGCGGATGAAAATCGATATGGTGATGCACCAAGACTGGCCGCCTTCGCTTGATGAGAGTTGCCCCATAAATTTCTGCGTTCGCAGGGTCTGGCATGATTTGATCCAAGGATTCGCTGAAGAGGATGATTTTCGCCTCTATCGCACAGAAGACACACTGTACCGCATGTGCTTAAGAAGTTTGGTGCATCATAAGAAAATCGATGTGGAAACATGTGAGCAGTTTCACTCACCAGGTAATGCGCTCGACCGACAAAAGCGTAAATTTTCAGTGGCAATGTCGGAATGGAAAAAGATGGGAATCGACGATGGCTTTGTCATGACGTCGCAAATGGAAAGGGTAGTGCAATCACGCCTTCGACATGTAGCCCAGTTGCAAGGAGCGAAGGCTTAACAGCACTAAGTTTTATATACTAGTTTGTCCGTTTACGCTTGATTCTTAAGACTTCTCTAAAGGACTTTAAATGTTTCTTCCCTTCAAAGATGACAATCCCCACACGACAACGCCGTTTGTAAACTACGGCATTATCATAGCCTGCATATTTGTTTATCTATGGCAGTTTTCGCTAGGACCTCAAGGTGGGCAAGTAGCAGTGTATATATTTGGATTCACACCAGGCCTTTTGTTTGGAGATGCTCAGCTTGATTCGCGTTTACCTCAGGTCTCCCAGCTAATCACATTGTTTACTTCCATGTTTATGCATGGTGGATTTTTGCACCTTGGTGGAAACATGCTTTATCTATGGATTTTTGGCGACAATATAGAGGCGTCTCTCGGCCATTTGCGCTATTTGGTGTTCTATGTTTTATGTGGTGTGGGGGCTGCATTTGCTCATGGATTTGCGGCGCCTTTAACCGAAATCCCTATGGTTGGAGCATCTGGCGCCGTATCCGGCATTCTCGGCGCTTATCTGATTTTACATCCTCGCGCCAATATACGCGTCTTTGTGGTACTGATTATCTTTTTTACAGTAGTCAATTTGCCTGCTTTCATAGTACTCGGCGTTTGGTTCGGTGGCCAACTTCTTAGTTCTATTGGTTCGGACCCAAACGAACCAGGTATTGCTTTCATCGCACATATCGGCGGCTTTGTTCTGGGTGCAGTTCTAGTATTTTTCATGAAGAAAAAGGGCGTGCGCGTTTTTGATGCACCACATAGCCGAGCATTTACCGTTGAACGCCACCCTATCAGGATACGCCGGGGCGGGTCTGTACCACGCACTGGACGCGGTGGACCTTGGGGATAGGCATTATTCTGCTAGGTAGCGTCAATTATTATCAGGAGCGGCCTAGCCCATTTATTGCTTATGATAGTATTGATCTTTCTGAAGCAACCTATAATTTTTACCGAGCTGATATGGTTGCTATTTTTTAAGTACGGTTGTAACTGCATAGTTTAAAGCATCTTCTTGACTCTTCGCTGCTTTTTCTAAAAACAATTCTTTAGAGAGCAAAGGAAAGTAAGGCGAAAACTCCTTATGCTCAATCAGTAGTGCGAACAGTCGCGCTCTCATAGAAAATAAATCTGCATTTGAAGCTCCGTTTTTACGAAGTTTATCGAAGTGTGAGCATAAATAAGTAATAATAGAATCGAAACGAGGTGTTATATTGTTTGTCTTAAAAATAGTCCGTATTTCATCATTGTCGTAGCACCAATCTTTGGCGACCACTAATTCCTCAGGTCTATGTTTAAAACGCCTGTGCTTAATATACAGGTCAACTTCCTCAACTTCGTTACCATAATCAAAAAAAACTGCATTGCGTGGGCCTGGCACGGGTAGAAAGGCCTTTGGTAATTTTTCATAAATTTCTTCTTCAAATTTGGGTAACATTGCCATTTCTGGCCTTGCAATAAGGCGCCTAGCGCCGGCGCTATGTAGAGTGCGTAAATTCCAAATTACTAGATCACCAGGTTCTGAGGGTACGTTATACAGAGGTGTTTCTGGCCATCCTACAGTGAAAGCTACATCGCCAAATTTTAATATCTTGTATTCGACCTTAGCTGGCGCACCAATCCCAAATTGTTTAAGATTACCGCGGTGGCTTCCAATGCCGACCATCAGTCCTCCGCTCCAGTTTTTATAATCCTGCAGGTAGACCGCGAACCTATACCCCCGAAAAATAGAATCTGTTGGGCTAGACCAAAATGGTGTCAATGACTCGCGGCTTCCACGTGCATCTATATGCGGCGTGTTAAATGGAGATTTTGTTCGCGGGCCAATGGAGTCCTCATAATTCAGATAAGACTCACCATAATAACAAATACGCCCTGGCAATAATATTCTTGCTATATCCAGGACTCGTGGAGCTACCATAACCCAGCTGAGAGATGGACAGCTCATCAGCTCAGGACAAGTTCCGTTGAATGCTGCGTAGTCTTCAGCAATACCACTTTCTAATTGTTCCATTTGTCCTGCTGAGAAAACTTGTTTAACGAGACAAAAACCATGTGCTTCCGCTATGTGGCGGATGGATTCGAGGTCGTCAAAGGAAGCGGAGTAAAGATTGGACATGTATCAAATCTTTGAACATAGGAAGTTTGTTAGGTATTCTTGGCTCTAGGATGCGTTGCATCATATATTTTTGATAATCTCGCAGTATCAACTACCGTGTATCGTTGAGTCGTAGTCAGCGATGCGTGGCCTAATAATTCTTGAATAGTGCGCAAGTCCCCACCCTTTGCCAGAAGATGTGTTGCAAAACTATGCCTTAGTGCGTGGGGAGTTGCTGTCTGGGGAAGACCCAGCATAGCGCGTAATCGGCGGACTTGCCGTTGTACAACGCCAGGGTTCAGCGCTTTGCCACGTTTGCCCACAAATAAAGGCGCGTTGCTTTCGGACCTAAAAGGACACAGTTTTCGATATTGGTCTATTGCCTCTCTAACGACCGGGAGCACCGGAACAATGCGCTCTTTTTGGCCTTTTCCTATCACATTTAGAGTATCACTTTTTGGAGCGTCACCACAGGTCAAAGACAAGACCTCGCCGATTCGTAATCCGCAACCATACATCATCAGAAACAGGGCTGTATCGCGTGCTGAAAGCCACGGTTCATTATACATCTCTCCTGCCGTGGTTATGGCGGCTAGTGTATCTTTTTCATCCAAGGCCTTGGGTATGGTTTGTGGTAAGCGCGGAGTATTGATCGCTTTAATCGATGGATTATGCATAAGGTTACTGCGCTCAAGAAAACGAAAAAAATTACGCAATGTAGACATACTGCGAGCGATGGAACTGCGGGCAACGCCCTTATTTGCTCGGTGGGCAAGGTAGCTGCGGAAATCAGCAGCCTTGAGTCTACCCAAATCTTTCAGTGAGGCTTCGCCGCCAAGGTGACCAGTAATAAATATTAGAAAGACCGAAAGGTCGCGACTGTATGCATCAGTGGTATGGCTAGATGCGCGCCGTTCAGATTCGAGCCATCGGCGCCAATTTCCAATAGCCTCGGCAAGATCTGGCCGTGCAGAAAAATGAACTAACGATTCGTTTAAAGTCTCAGAGACCACCAGCGCCCCAAAGCGTAGCGAGTTACGTGGCCCAGAAAGGTGATCAGCTCGGTACCCTGACCATCTTCAAAATGGCCTGGTCTACGACAGCCTACAGCGAACAATCCAGCCGGTAATCCTTCACCCTCTGGTAGCGCGACTAGAGCGTCCGATCGCACAAGTCCTGCGGCATTACCATAAAGCATTTCTGTTCCATCTACATCCGGTCGAATGCGAGTAGTTGTATCAGGGCCTATGAGGGTATTCACTGTCCCAGTCGGTAGGGCGCGNATCATATGNCTNCCNTCGATNGGNATAGACTCGCTTTCAAANGCAANCGAGATTGCGTCAACNCCAAGATGTANGGGTAAATCGTCGTGNANTACTTGAGNTAGTTCNTCAAAGTCGCGTGAATAGATAAGAGCNAGTGCNCATTCCATGCTGCGCTCAACGAGAGACATATTCGAGCGTGTTGTTGTCACCAGCCGGTCGCTCGAGGCTTTAAGGTCGTCTACCTGGCGCCTGAGTCGATCTACTACAAAGCGCTGCATATCGACGACGACGGTATCAGTTTCAAAACGAGTGTCAGGTGCCATCGCCGCTAGCAAATCAGAGTTATTTAAAATGACCTGGGGATTATGNCTCAAAAAGGCTATTACATCGGCTTCGCGTAATTCGACTTTCGGAGCCTTGCTGTTTTTAGCTGTACTAACTTTAATATGATCGGCCATATGGCCTTCCCCCATTGTTCTGACAAATTGATGGTCTTCTTCAGACCTAAGTCCTAAAAACCTTCCCCCTATAGGATAGATTGGCCAGTTTTAGCCCAATCATCCATGAACGCTTTTAGACCCTTATCAGTTAACGGATGGTTGAATAATCTCTGCAAAGTGCTTGGAGGCATAGTGGCCACATGTGCCCCCATCTTGGCGGCTTCTACTACATGCATGGGGTGACGGACCGAGGCCACCAACACCTCGGTGTTGCAGTCGTAATTATCGTATATCGTCAAAATATCGGCAATTAAGGCCATCCCATCGGAACCTATGTCATCTAGGCGCCCCACAAATGGCGAAATGAAGCTAGCTCCAGCCTTTGCCGCCAGTATTGCCTGGGCAGGAGAAAAACATAGAGTCACGTTGACCATAACACCATCATCAGATAGCGCCTTACAGGTTCTCAGGCCGTCAGAGGTAAGCGGTACTTTGATAGCCACATTCTTGGCGATTTTCCTNAATACANCTGCCTCCTTCATCATGGTCNCATGGTCNAGAGCGGTCACCTCAGCGCTCACNGGCCCCGTCACNACAGCGCAGATTTCNGCTACAAGNTCTAGNAAGTTTTTTCCGGATTTTGCNGCNAATGACGGATTGGTGGTCACACCATCGACCATGCCGGTTGCGGCCAGGTTCTTAATATCGTTGATGTCAGCTGTGTCGATAAAAAACTTCATGGGTGCCTGCTGTCCTGTCTTGGAATTTGCGGTGCGGACCCATGATATTGGGCCCAAGTATTATGTTCAATGTGTTGCGTCAATGCGGCGCTTGGGAAAGAGTGTAGACCATGCCCAAGCTTCAATCCACGACTAGCATCAAAAACGCGCCAATTGCATCCGCTGAGTTTGTGTCTGGGACGCGAATAGCGGTTATGCTGCCGTTGCCGGTCAATACACCTTATGACTATTTAGTCCCGGATGATTGCACACTTGCGTCCGGCGATTTAGTTGAAGTGCCAGTCGGCCGGCGATTTGAAATCGGTGTGGTGTGGGGGGCTGGGCTCGGCGCTATCTCGCCAGCTCAACTGAAAACCGTCGTTCGCAGTATAGATGTGCCGCCCCTACCCGATGTTTTGATGCAATTTATTGATTNGGTCGCAGGCTATACCTTGCANCCTGCCGGTGCGATTTTGCGAATAGCGATTAATCCAATTCGTCGCCACTTTGCTCCTAAGCCTGCCACAGCGGTTGTCATTTCTGGGCGGTCATTAGAAGATTGCAATATCAGGCCGACATCTGCGCGGTTAAAAATTATTGCGACAGTTCGTAACAAATCTTTTCCGACGATGTCTGCGCTAGCAAAATCCGCTAGTGTTAGTGCCGGTGCAGTTCGAGGCTTGGTTGACGCCGGTGTTTTGAAAATAGTTGAAGCCAGACACTCGCCACCTTTCAATTATTTGCCTAATAATTTCGTCAAAACAGATTTGGAAGACGACCAGAGACATGCAGCAAGTGAGCTATTAGCGCGGATAAATACATTTACTGTGACATTACTTGCTGGAGTGACTGGGTCGGGCAAAACGGAAGTTTATTTGGAAGCGGTTGCTGAAATCCTTGAGCAGGGTAGACAAGTCCTTGTTCTNGTTCCGGAAATCGCTCTTACGGAGCAGAGTATAGCGCGCTTCTCAGGGCGGCTTGGTACTGCTCCTTTTGTTTGGCATTCGGATTTAAACTACAAACGTAGGCGTGAAACCTGGCTAGGTGTTGCAACCGGAGACGTAAAAGTAGTTATAGGGGCACGCTCTGCGCTTTATTTGCCTTTCAAGAACCTGGGTTTAATAATTGTAGATGAAGAGCACGATGCTGCTCTTAAACAAGAAGATGGTGTCATATATCACGCCCGAGATATGGCTATAGTTCGTGCGCGTGAAGGACAAATCCCGATTATTTTGGCTACAGCGACCCCGTCAATAGAAACCCTTATGAACGTGCGCAGGAAGCGTTATGAGGAAGTAAAGCTTCCAAAGCGCTATGGTGCGGCCCAAATTCCTGATATTTCTCTGATTGATATGCGTACTAGTGCGCCAGAGAAAGGGCCCTACGGTCGCGGGTGGTTAGCCCCAGATCTGGTTAAAGCGATCGATAATACCCTCGCGTCTGGTGAGCAAACATTATTATTTTTGAACCGACGCGGTTATGCGCCGCTCACCATATGTCGTATTTGCGGCCATCGTTTAGACTGCCCACGATGCACAGCCTGGCTTGTAGAGCATCGCAAAACTCAACGTTTGCTATGCCATCACTGCGGTTATTATGAACAGCCACCAAAAGCTTGCCCTTCCTGTGGGACACCCGATTCCCTTGCACCCTGTGGCCCCGGGATTGAGCGAGTCGCCGAAGAAGCCGTAATTCGCTGGCCAGAAGCGGAAATACGCACTGTGGCTAGCGACACATTGTCTCGCCCATCTGCGGTGGCTGAACTTGTCAAAGATATTCTCAACCACCGCGTTGATATTCTTATAGGCACCCAAGTGCTTGCTAAGGGGCACCATTTTCCGGGCCTAACGCTGGTTGGTGTTGTTGATGCTGATCTTGGACTTTCGGGTTGGGACCTTCGTGCCGCTGAACGTACACATCAACTTTTACATCAGGTAGCTGGACGAGCCGGCCGGGCTGACAAGCCAGGCCGGGTCCTTCTGCAAACCCACGACACCATGCATCCTGTCATGCAGGCCCTAATAACGGGGGATGACGAGGCATTCATCGCTAATGAGATTGATGCACGTCAGACTATGAAAATGCCTCCATTCGGCCGGCTGACGGCCCTAATTTTATCTGGTCGCGACGAGAAGGCTGTCGTCAGTGCGGGCCGGCGGCTTGCTGGCGCTGCGCCTAAGGGAGAGGGATGTGAAGTCCTAGGTCCGGCACCAGCTGTTATGGCTTTGCTTCGGGGCCGCCATCGCCATCGCCTACTACTTAAGACTCGGCGCAATATTATCCCCCAAACCCTTGTAAAAGAATGGCTTGAGAGGGTTAAAATGCCTACTTCGGTGCGGGTCCAAATTGATGTGGACCCCTATAGTTTTTATTAATTTTAGGCGATGCTAACTTACTGCCTAATCTCAAGACGGTAGTATGTTGCAAGGTAAAGGGCGGCATGGTATCAACCCGCCGGCGATTATGGCAGCAAGGCTTCGCGCCTGAAAATCGCTTGAAATCAGTGGGTTAGTTGCTAGCTTCTGATCGGTTTGAGAGCATTAATTTTTAGCCGGTTCGGAGAGGCGCTTAGGTACTATTCTAAAGGGCAAGTAAAAGGTGTCAGCGGACGTGGCAAGGGTTGGCGACGTAGCGACGCGGTATGCATCCGCGCTTTACGAACTGGCCGATGAGAGAGGCGTTATTGACGCTGTTGTGGGTGATCTTTCAAACCTGCAAACTATGATCAGCGCCAGTAACGATTTCGAGCGCTTTATTAAAAGCCCGATACTTTCCCGCAGTGATCAAAGCAAAGGTATTGCCGCGATCGCCGTAAGAGCTAGTTTAGAGCCGATCACTGCTAGTTTTCTTGGTCTTGTTGCTGCGAATCGCCGGCTTTATGTATTACCAAGCATGATTATCAGCTTTCGAGCTATTCTCGCTGACCGTCGCGGAGAGACTACTGCGTATGTGACTAGCGCTATACCACTTAGCGAGCCTCAAACAGCATCGCTTGTTGATACTCTCAAAAAAGCCATTGGTCGCAATATCGATGTAGCAACAAAAGTTGACCCATCGATTCTCGGCGGACTGATCGTAAAAGTTGGCTCACATATGGTAGACAGTTCTCTTAAATCTAAACTTCAACGCTTGAAGCTCGCTATGAAAGGGGTCGGATAATGGAAATCCGCGCCGCAGAAATTTCCGCAATTCTAAAAGAACAAATCGCTAGCTTCGGAACCGAAGCAGAGGCAGCCGAAGTCGGCCAAGTACTTTCAGTCGGTGATGGTATTGCCCGTGTCTATGGCCTGGACAACGTGCAGGCCGGGGAGATGGTCGAATTCCCAGGTGGGATTAAGGGTATGGCACTCAATCTTGAGACCGACAATGTTGGCATCGTGGTTTTTGGTGAAGATACTGGGATTAAAGAAGGTGATACCGTTAAGCGTACCGGCGCTATCGTGGATGTGCCAGTTGGCAAAGAACTCCTCGGCCGGGTAATGGATGGCCTTGGCAATGAGCTTGATGGTAAGGGCGCGCTTGAGACTAATGAACGTCGCCTAGCTGAAATGAAGGCGCCTGGCATTATCCCTCGTCGTTCGGTGCATGAGCCGGTGCAAACAGGTTTAAAAGCCATAGACTCTCTCATCCCTATCGGTCGCGGTCAGCGGGAACTTATCATTGGTGACCGTCAGACAGGTAAGACAGCTGTTATTATCGACACCATCATCAATCAGAAAAAAATCAATGATGCGGCGACCAGCGATAAAGAAAAATTGTTCTGCGTTTATGTGGCCGTTGGCCAAAAGCGATCCACAGTAGCGCAAGTTGTAAAAACCTTGGCCGATTATGGTGCGCTTGATTATACCATAATCGTTGCAGCAACAGCATCTGATCCGGCACCAATGCAATTCCTTGCGCCCTATACGGGTTGTGCCATGGGCGAATATTTTCGTGATAACGGAATGCATGCAGTAATTTTTTATGATGATCTATCAAAACAAGCTGTTGCCTATCGACAAATGTCATTGTTGCTTCGCCGGCCACCGGGTCGTGAAGCCTATCCGGGCGATGTATTTTACTTGCATTCACGATTGTTGGAGCGTGCAGCTAAATTGAATGAAGATAGTGGCTCGGGTTCCTTAACAGCATTGCCGGTGGTGGAGACTCAAGCCAACGACGTTTCGGCATATATTCCAACTAATGTGATTTCGATTACTGATGGCCAAATATTTTTAGAGGCAGATTTGTTTTATCAAGGTATTAGACCTGCACTAAATGTTGGTATCTCTGTTTCGCGTGTTGGTTCGGCTGCGCAGATCAAAGCTATGAAACAAGTATCTGGCTCTATCAAACTTGATTTGGCGCAATACCGTGAAATGCGAGCCTTTGCTCAGTTTGCTTCGGATCTTGATCCGGCGACGCAAAAGCTATTAGCGCGCGGTGAGCGATTAACTGAACTTTTGAAGCAAGCGCAGTACCAACCTGTACCCGTAGAGGAACAGGTAGTGGTCATTTTTGCTGGCACCAACGGTTATCTTGACAGTATTTCAGTGCGTGATGTGGGCAGGTTTGAATCCTCTATGCTTGGTTCGATGCGTGAGCGTGCGCCAGATATTCTTTCAGGGATCCGCGATAACAAGCAATTGACTGATGCGATTGAGGCTAAGCTTAAGGGCTTCCTCGATGAATTCGCTAAGTCATTTTCCTGAGGTTGATTCTTAGGCTTAAGTCAGGAGTACTCTCGTCATATGGCCAGTCTCAAGGAACTCCGAGTACGCATCAATTCGGTGCAATCAACAAAAAAAATTACTTCTGCTATGAAAATGGTGGCTGCGTCGAAGTTACGTCGTGCACAGGATGCGGCAGAGGCCACTCGTCCCTACGCTGAACGTATGGAACGCATGCTTGGAAATTTAGCCGCTGGGTCTGTTGGCCGTGAAGATGTGTCACCCATGCTTGCTGGAACCGGACAGGATGATGTTCATTTAATTGTAGTGATGACTGCAAACCGCGGTCTGTGCGGTGGTTTTAATTCCAATATCATCCGTTCCAGCCGCAACCTGATCCACGAGCTAGTAGACAAGGGAAAGAAAGTAAAATTGGTCTGTGTGGGCCGCAAAGGTCGCGACAATCTCCAGCGCGACTTCCGACATATAATTACCGAGGCTTATACGGAATTTGGTCGTAAGACTATAGAGTTTGTTGAAGCGGAAGAAGTGGCGGCAAAAATAACATCGATGTTTGCGGCCGGTGAATTTGATGTGGCGACGTTGGTATACGCGAGGTTTCAGTCAGCTATGTCTCAAATAGTAACTTGTCAGCAAATTATTCCATTTCCTGTGTCTGAGGCCAAAGACCCAGAAGATTTTCAGGCGGCATATGACTATGAGCCATCAGACCAGGAAATTTTGTTAGAGCTTTTACCTCGCAATGTGTCCGTGCAAATTTTCCGCGCAATGCTTGAAAATAGCGCCTCGTTCTATGGATCGCAAATGACAGCTATGGATTCTGCGACCCGTAATGCTGGAGAGATGATTGATAAACTGCGGATGAAATATAACCGTACGCGTCAAGCAAAAATAACTACTGAGTTAATAGAGATTATTGCTGGAGCTGAAGCTGTTTAGCTAGGTCTCAAATGAGAAACGCCAAAAGCGATAGGAGCGATAAAATGGTGAAGAATAATGTAGGCACTATCACCCAGGTTCTGGGCGCGGTAGTGGACGTGAAGTTTGACAGCGTCATGCCCAATATTCTGAACGCACTAGAAGTGGATAACCAAGGTAAACGCTTGGTGCTTGAAGTAGCCCAGCATACTGGCGAATCTACCGTACGCTGTATAGCAATGGATGCGACCGAAGGACTCGTACGTGGACAAGAGGCTATAGATACGGGAAATTCTATTAGAATGCCGGTAGGTCCCGGTACGCTTGGCCGTATCATGAATGTGATTGGTGAGCCTGTTGATGAACGGGGAGATATCGATGCCAAAGAATTTTATCCTATCCACCGCAGCGCACCTGCGTTTGTTGAACAGTCTACGGAAGTAGAAATTCTAGTTACAGGTATTAAGGTCGTGGACCTTCTTGCACCCTATAGTAAAGGTGGCAAGGTTGGCCTTTTCGGTGGTGCCGGTGTAGGCAAGACCGTTCTTATTCAAGAGCTAATCAATAATATTGCGAAAGGTCACGGAGGCTATTCTGTATTTGCTGGCGTAGGCGAGCGCACTCGTGAAGGTAACGATCTTTATCATGAGATGATAGAATCTGGGATTATCGATCTTGAGGGAAAAAACAGCCGGGTGGCTTTGGTGTACGGCCAGATGAATGAGCCACCGGGTGCTCGTGCGCGTATTGCATTGTCAGGCTTAACTCAAGCTGAGTATTTTCGAGATGCAGAAGGCAAAGATGTGTTGTTTTTTGTCGATAATATATTCCGTTTCACCCAAGCAGGCTCAGAAGTCTCTGCGCTCTTGGGACGTATCCCATCGGCAGTTGGTTATCAACCAACATTGGCAACGGATATGGGGGCACTACAAGAACGCATCACGTCCACAAAGAAGGGTTCCATTACTTCAATTCAAGCCATTTATGTGCCCGCCGATGATTTGACTGATCCGGCGCCAGCCACCTCATTTGCTCATTTGGATGCTACGACTACGTTGTCGCGTCAAATTGCTGAGTTGGGTATTTATCCGGCGGTTGACCCACTAGATTCCACATCTCGCGCTCTGGACCCCCTCGTTGTAGGAGAAGAGCATTACCAGGTAGCCCGTGAAGTGCAGCAAATTCTGCAAACCTATAAGTCACTGCAAGACATCATCGCTATTTTGGGTATGGATGAACTCTCTGAAGAAGATAAATTAACCGTCGCTCGTGCTCGTAAGATTCAACGTTTCTTATCTCAACCATTTCATGTAGCTGAGGTATTTACAGGTAGTCCCGGCGTTTTCGTTCAGCTCGATGATACCATTAAGAGCTTTAAAGGTATTGTCGCTGGCGACTACGACCACCTTCCAGAACAAGCCTTTTATATGGTTGGCTCTATCGAGCAAGCAGTGGAGAAGGGTAAGACGTTAGCGGCAGCAGCATAACGAACACCAGGACGTTGATCTCAGGATAAAAGTATGGCCGAGACACTTGAGTTTGAATTGGTATCGCCGTTAAAGCTTTTAGTTGCGGAGCCCGTAGATATGGTTGTATTGCCCGGCTCTGAAGGCGCGTTTGGTGTGCTTCCGCTTCATGCCCCGACACTCTCTACTTTACGGCCGGGATTCATCGATGTGTATAAAGATGGCGTTTTGTCAGAGCGCTATTTTGTCACCGGGGGTTTTGCCGAGGTTTCACATTCGACCTGCACTGTCCTGGTTGATGAAGCTATACCTGGTGGGCAAGCCGATCAGCAATATGGGGCTGATAAGGTGTCCGAAGCTAAGGCTGCATTATCTCAAGCTACTGATGCAGCCTCTAAGGACAAAGCTGTGGCCGCTCTTGCCACGGCAGAGGTCGTTGCCAAGACTATTAGCCTTGAAGCCCTCACTTAATATTACCTTGTATTATATGAAATATGCCCTCTGGCATATTAGTAGCAGGTTCTCATGAACTACGCCGCTAAACGCTGGACATTGGACGATATCGACTGGATTCGTTTTGATGCTTCCAAGGTGTCGGTAGATTTTCTTCACGTGATCAAGACAGCGGCAATAATTGAGCGTAATGGTGCCGATTATGGGCATTACCTCTGCAACGTATTTAGAGATGATCCAGTGTTCTGTGAGGTTGCGAGGCAGTGGGCTATTGAGGAAGAGCAGCATGGTAGTGCGCTCGGAAAATGGGCTGAATTAGCAGACCCAGGTTTTGATTTTGAAGCAGCATTTGCTCGATTCCTAAAAATGTATAGGATACCTTTAAACGTGACTGAGTCTGTTCGGGGTTCGCATACTGGTGAATTATGTGCTCGTTGCGTGGTGGAAGCTGGTACTAGCTCTTTTTACTCGGCTATTCGTGACGCTGTAAACGAGCCAGTCTTAAAACAAATTTGTAAAAATATTGCTGCCGATGAATTTCGGCATTATCGATTATTTTTTATTCATATGGAGCATTATATCTCTAGGGAAAAGCACATTAGGTGGCGTGCCCGCTGGATTCGGCTGTGGGTTGCGCTGACTCGCTTTTGGGAGGCGGCTGACGATGAGATTGCATCAGCTTATCATGCAGCCAACTCTTTTGGGACACCTTACAATCGTGCTGTATCAACTCGGGCATATGCTGAGAGAAGTTTCGGGTTTTTTCACCAGCGCCACGCACGACGGGCTGGATATATGTTTGCTCAAGCGGCTGGCTTTGAGCAAAGCGGATTTTTCGCTCAAATAATAGCTAGAATACTCTGGCTTATGATATGGTTCCGTGGCCGTAAATTTAGACCACTTTTGGCCAGCAACTAAGCTGGCTTTAATCATGTTATTGCTGTGTATTTGGTTCCGGATTATTCGTGAAAGTCGCAACCCTATCACCGAACTCTCTTAGAACTTGCTCATAAATACGTTTCTTGAAACTAACGATAACATTTGGGAGATGCTCAAACGGCAACCATTTCCATGCTGAAAACTCGGGTTGTGCGGTGGCGATGTTGATATCATTATCTGTTCCCATAAATTTCATCAGAAACCATTTTTGTTCCTGGCCACTATACTTACCCTTCCAAGCACTCGTTTGCAGGTCCTTTGGCAAATCATAGCGCAACCAACTTCTGGTTGCGGCGATAATCTCAGCTTTATTAGTTCCTATTTCTTCATGTAACTCGCGCAAAGCGGCCTCATGTGGTTTTTCACCCTTGTTAATTCCTCCTTGTGGCATTTGCCACGCGGGACTTTTTGTGTCGATGCGCTGAGCAACAAAAACGCAGCCATACGCATTAATAAGTGCAACACCGACACCTTGACGATACGGTTTTGCACCTACCATTTAGTGTGCGATTCCATGTGAATTATCGGATAAGGACTTGAGATATTGGTGCGAGTCCAATGTCTTTGTCCGAGATTTGTTCCATCCATAGCACAAGTCGCTCAAAGCTGACTGGCTTAGCCCTAAGAGCTGCAACGGCGCTTCCCTGGTACTTAGCCAGACGCTCAGCGTAGTCAAGTCGCGCGTCAATAGCGGCCCTAAAGGGGCGCTCGTCAATTACTACATCAGCTATTGTTGTAGGAATGTTAGCCTCACCAACACGTACACCAGGCCGGCCTTGCACATAATAAAGATTTTCTTCACGTAATTTATTGAAGACAAAATTGATGTGTGGACTGGATTCACGAAAATGGCTTCCCATGGTATCAATTATACCGACTGCTCCCTTGGCTTCCTCAAGAATTGTCTCAAGGCGCTCTTTTCGCTCTTCCTCTTCCAAGCTCGTTAGCAGACCAAGTGGGCCTGGGTCTTCCGCAGGGAACTGCTTGCTCTCCATAGGCACTTCTATCAGCACCTCATGACCATGCTCTTTAGCCATATTGATCCATTTTTTTAGGTCTCGTGAATAGGGACTAAAAGCTAACGTTATGGCAGATGGAAGCTTAAGAATGGCAGTTTCTGTTGCTGCTTCGCTAAGACCCAATCCTTCCACCACTACGGCGATTTTTATGGCCGCAGTCGAAGGTTCCGTGAGACTGGCGTTTTTACTTACTCCAGAAATATTAGCATAGCGTGGAGGCGGTGCGGCTACTGCCTCCTTTTCGGTTGGTGGCAAGGCAGGCTCAGTGAGTCTTGGGCGTCCGCCCGCGAGATCAGTGGCTGGCTCCCTGTCGACACCAAACAACTTTGGAGCTCCAGGAGCTGGGCCAGCGTCGGCTAACGAGTTTTTGTTTTCTGGCAATATTTCGGCAGAAGTCAAGCGCTCATCAGTTGTAGTCCTCGATAAAACAGTCACCCTTGCAGCCGCGTCCGCTTCAGAGACCGTCTCTGGTTCGAGGTTAGAGTTAGTTCCTGACTCGAGCACGTCGGACACTTCTTGCTTTAGCACAGCAGGAGTTGATGTAGGCATTTGGCTCTGGGGAGTCTCGTTCATACCAGAGTCTGCGACTTGGTTTTCTGCAGGTGCCGTAGGATTAAGCCATGGCCGACGGGCAGCGGATCGATCCGTAGAAACTATAGCATTCGGCGAAGACGCATCGGAGGATGCTTTCTCGCTGATTGTGGAGGTTTCTGTTTCCTCGACGATTTCGAGGTCAGCTAAAGATCCCATAACTGGTGCAGGATTGCTCGGAGAGTCCCCAGTGATTATTATGGTCGTTATACCTCCGAGCAGCAAAGCAAACAGGGCTCCGCTTACAGCTAGAGCGATCTTTGGTGCACTGAGCGAATAGCCGCCTTCATTTTCAAAATTCGCTTCCTCTTCAAAGATGTCCTCTTCCTCGAGAGAGTCTTGAGCTTCATTGCGGCGTAATCGGTTTAGCAGGGCGGTTGGTAAAAACCGCATGTTCTCCTCCAAACAACATCTTTTTGAGATGCCAAATTAGGGTGCGGTATCCTAGTTTACTTGTACAAAGGTCGTGTTAACAGAGGCTTAAAGCGCCATGCTTCTGGCTCAAAAGTTCGCTGTAGCTTATGCTTACCTGATCAAAATAAATTTATCCTTCAGGTGAGAGACTGTCATTTCAGTTTTATCGCATCGGCTAGCTAGTTTAGGCTTGCTCGTTGATATAGGGCGATGCCTTGTAAAAGGTCAACTGCACGCCGGAGCTGATAGTCTTCAGGTGGTGCTTCGTCAGCCTCAACTTCTGTAGCCGGCGTTGTGTCAGCATCATCACTTTGACCACCCTCTTCCTCTTCAACAGTAATTGTATCATCTGGAGCTGTGTCGTTGCTAAGTGCCCCTGGTAGGCTAGCTTCACTGCGCTGGAAGCGCGGTGCCGTTAATGCTGTCACTGTTGCGGGTTGCACTTCAATATCGGGAACGATTCCTGTTGCTTGGATGGAACGGCCACTGGGTGTGTAGTAGCGCGCTGTAGTTAGACGCATGGCGCTTTCTCCGCGAGAAAGCGGAACTATTGTTTGGACTGAACCTTTACCGAAGCTCTGGGTGCCAAGAACAATCGCCCGCTTATGGTCTTGCAAGGCACCGGCGACGATTTCTGAAGCAGATGCAGATCCCCCGTTGATGAGAATGACGACGGGTTTACCACCAGACAAATCTCCAGGCCGAGCATTGTGGCGTTGGGTTTGTTCGGCGTGGCGTGTTCGAGTTGAGACAATTTCACCGCGCTCCAGGAAACTGTCCACTACCGATACAGCCTGGTTTAATAAGCCCCCAGGATTATTGCGGAGNTCAAGTACGTAGCCTTTTAGATTNTCNCCCAGCTCATCATNCAATTTCTTAATTGANTTCTCAAGGCCNCGCTGTGTCTGTTCNCTGAAGGTATTNATNCNGATATATCCAACNTCNCNATTNCCTTCCACGCGTGAGCGTACCGACTGAACTGTGATGACTTCNCGAATTAGCCTAATATCAAATGGATCCATGCCNCTACGACGAATGGTCACAACAATNGGTTCGTTGACGGGGCCGCGCATTTTGTCTACGGCCTCGTTAAGCTCAAGGCCAATCGCGGGCTTGCCATCGATAGCAATAATGTAGTCGCCAGGTTGTACGCCAGCANGGGCTGCAGGAGTGNCGTCAATAGGCGAAATTACTTTCACCNCNCCCGCCTCCATGGTTACTTCAATGCCTAGTCCACCGAATTCTCCACGGGTATCTTCTTGCATATCCTTGAACATGTCTGCGGCCATGTACCCGGAATGCGGGTCAAGGGCCGTCAGCATACCATTTATGGCGCTTTCGAGTAGTTCCTGGTCGGAAACCTTTTCGACATAGTCCTTACGAACTCTTTCAAACACGTCACCAAATAATTCAAGATATTTGTATGTATCGTCTGAGAACTTGGCGCTACTCGCGGTGTCCTCTGCAAGCACTGGCGTAGACGGAGCNAGGACAACGGCAGTACCGAGGGCCAAAGCTGTCACGATAAAGTAGATTTTTGTGCGCATAATGAAGATACCATTTTTAAGGAGGTTAAAAGGTGCACTTATCCGGTGCTGATTTCCCTGCGGGTAGCTAGCCAGGGTAGCGGGTTGATCGGTTGTCCATTTCGCCGAAGCTCGACATATAGTGACGTTATACCAGCGTTCTCCATCACGCCTACGGGCTCACCAGCCAAAACCAGTTGTCCGACTGAACAATCAATACGCCCTAGGCCTGCTAGGAGTGTATGATATCCTTCGCTATGTTCGATGATCAATAGCTGGCCATAGCCGCGAAATGGCCCAGCAAAAGCGACAATTCCGTCAAATGGTGCCACAACCTGGGCACCTGAACGTCCATTTATTGTTATGCCACGGGCCCTTGAGGCGCCTATCTTCTTGGAACTAGAGGCTTCGCCGTACTTCTTCATTAAGTCACCGCTGACTGGAAAAGGCATGGTTCCGCGTGCTTTTGCAAAGGACCGAGCAATAATTTGTTCACGCAGGCTAGCGTGCTGGGAATTGGCAACTTTGGTTGCCGTTTCAGGATTAAGAGTAAGATTAGGGATCTGAACCTCAGAATCGGCTGTATTTTTATTTTTCTTGTCTGATGGTAGCTTTAAAATAATCTTGTTCTCCTTATTTTTCATTCCTGATGGTGGTTTTAGTATAATTCGGTTTTCCTCCACGGTGCGGCCTAGAGCCAGTTTAAGTTCTTTCTCATGCCGGATACGCTCTTCAGATTCGCGCTGCTTTTTCTCCACAGCGAGTTTTTCAAATAGTTCTCGTAAATCCTGTGCTTCCCGAGCTATTTCCGCGACTCGGCGATCAATCGCTGTACGCTGTGTGGCTAGTGCCGCTTGCTGGCGTTCTTTCTCCCTTATCAGGTCGTTCAGCTGATTACGTTTATGCTGTAGGTTCTCAGATGCAACAGCTACATGGTCTTTTTGATTAATAATTTGACGGCGGATCTGGTAAAGGCCAGAGAGTTGGGTTTGAAGTTCCGCCGCTGAGTGTTTGATATGAGGAACGGCGGCACGGAGCAAGATTGCACTGCGGACTGCGTCATCAGGTGCGAGTGGGTGAAGTGTTAAAGCATCCCCAGGCCGAAGAGCAAGACGTTCAAGCGCTAATAGAACCTGCCCCATTTGTGCATCTCTGCGCCCTAATACTTCAGTTAGATCTTTCGCTTTGGCTTCTAGGTTATCGATCCGATTTTCAAGAATAGTCAAAGAATATTCCTGATTTTGAATATCTTCTGCGGTTGAGATCATATCTTGACGCACGCTCGCAAGATCTCGCTCGACCTTGCCGGCCTGATTAGTGATNCGNTCGCGTTCGGTTTGGCTTTGCTCNAGAGTTTTNTCGAGNTCTAGTAATTGCTTTGCTGNTGNATCTATATTTTGNGCNNTNGCAGCAAAAAANNGNAGGCTAAATAGNANGACTAAGGANTTGNCTACAAANGCNGTGCTTTTCATGGCTCGTTGATCAACTCGNGGTNTGGCNAACAACAGAGTCCTGGGTACCGTANATCTCAGTAGCTCGATGAAGCAGTGAGCGGCCNGTCATCTCTANTGGTTTNGGAATNCCGAGTAGATCAAGCACAGTCGGTGCTAGGTCTGCGAGCCTACCATTATTGATCTGTTTGATGTCAACCGGTGCATTGACAAGAACCAAAGGTACTTGTCCGACTGTATGCTGAGTATGTGGCTCATTCGTATTAGGGTCGCACATCATTTCTAGATTTCCATGATCTGCAGTAATCAGCAATGTGCCACCCACATTTTTGAGAGTCTTCTCTAGTCGGTTCAAGCAGGTATCGATAGATTCAGCGGCTTTGATGGCTGCTGACATAATCCCAGTATGTCCAACCATGTCGCCGTTCGCGTAATTGACAATAATAACGTCGAACTGGCTCTTCTTAATTTCTTCGATAATTCTTTCTGTCACATCCGGTGCTGACATCTCTGGTTTGAGGTCATAGGTTGCCACCCTTGGACTTGGCACTAAAATGCGTGTTTCTCCAGAAAATTCACGCTCTGAACCACCGTTTAGAAAAAAAGTTACGTGCGCATATTTCTCGGTTTCCGCGATGCGCAGCTGGGACAAACCCGCTGCGCTAACGACTTCCCCTAACGTATTATTAACGGCTTGGCTGGGAAATATCGTAGTCATAAGCTTGTTGAGATCAGCAGAATATTCGGTTAGGCCTGTGGTAGCTGCAAAAGAAATAGAACGTTTTCGTGTGAAACCAGAAAAGTTGGGACTTATTAGAGCACTTAAAATTTGACGTGCGCGGTCGGCACGGAAATTTGCCATGAGAATACCATCGCCGTCTTTGATGCCTTCATAACTACCAATAATGACTGGTATCATGAATTCATCTGTTTTTCCCTCTTTGTAGGATGCGTTTATGGCTGTGGCCGTGTCTGGAGCAACAGCGCCTTTGGCGTCCATGATGACGTCATAAGCATTTTTAATACGTTCCCAACGATTGTCTCGATCCATGCCATAATACCGGCCGCTTATGGTTGCGATCATTGTGTCTTTGAGACCAATTAAATTTTTTGTGAATTTTTTTATGAAACCCCCGGCAGATTTGGGTGGGGTGTCGCGACCGTCCAGAAAAGCATGAATGCGGACCGGGATGTTCGCGCTATCAATAGTTCTAGCAAGGGCAGAAATTTGATCTTGGTGGGAGTGAACCCCCCCTGGTGAGATCAACCCAAGGATATGACAGGTTCCGCCACTCGCCTTTAGGCGACCAATAAATGAGTTTAGCGTGGTGTTTGAGGCAAGTTTGCCTCTAGCAATTGCGGCATCGATTCGCGGCAGGTCCTGTTCTGCTACTCGCCCGCCGCCTATATTCATGTGTCCCACTTCCGAGTTACCCATTTGTCCTTCAGGCAATCCAACATCTATACCGCTGGTTTCAATAAGGGCATGCGGGCATGAGAGCAAAAGCTGGTCCCAGGTGGGTGTGCTGGCTTGGGCTATAGCATTATGGTGCGTTTCAACACGGTGGCCCCAGCCGTCTAGAATGCACATTACAACAGGCTTTGGGCGGGCATTTGCGGGGGGGTTGGGTTTCATAGCTATCTTCTGTAAGACTGGAGGGGCTACGGTCACGTTGCGCGTTTGCTAGGCATTTGCTTGTAGGCGCCACTTTTGACGCTTCTGAGTGGCTCTTGCAACTGCAAAACGAAGATGGGCAGGGCCCTAGGCCTTTCGAACCCAGGGCAAAAATTGCCTTTTCCAAGACTTGCGTGGAACGCATCTTCTTCTGGTATAGTCCTCCCCGAGAGGCTGGCGGCGGACGAACACCTCGCCAACCCGGTCAGGTCCGGAAGGAAGCAGCCGTAACGAGTTTATGTCCGGGTCGCTGTCCAGTCTCTCACCTTATTTTCTAAGATTTTAATGCTGCACGCCGCTTTATTACCCGAGTATTTTTGCCATGGATCAACCTACTGTGATCGACCACAATTCCAAGGATCGGTCGCATGGAAAAAATGACGGCGTTACTAGCGCCTCCCAATACAAGGTTCTTGCTCGCAAATACAGGCCAACGACCTTTGCTGCGCTGATTGGCCAAGATGTACTGGTTCGCACTCTTACCAATGCTATTACGTCAGGCCGCCTTGCCCATGGATATATGTTGACCGGCGTTCGGGGGGTTGGGAAAACCACAACCGCGCGGCTCATTGCTCGTGCACTTAATTGTATCGGAGAGGACGGTAAAGGAGGACCGACACCTGAACCTTGCGGTGTCTGCTCAAATTGTATGTCGATCGCTCAAGACCGGCATCAGGACGTGCTTGAGATGGATGCAGCAAGTCGCACTGGAATTGATGATATTCGCGAGCTGCTTGAAGGGGTTCGCTATCGGCCTGTTTCTGCGCGCTACAAGATTTATATAGTGGACGAAGTGCACATGCTTTCGGACAAGGCGTTTAACGCCTTGTTGAAGACGCTGGAAGAACCACCAGAGCACGTGAAGTTTATTTTCGCCACGACTGAAATTCGCAAAGTACCAGTGACGGTATTGTCTCGATGTCAGAGATTCGATTTGCGTCGTATCGACAACCCATCATTAAAAAATTTGTTTGGCAATATCGTCAAACAAGAAAAAGTTAATGTGGAGGATGCAGCGCTTGGGCTAATTGCTCGAGCTGCTGACGGTTCGGCGCGTGATGGGTTGTCGATTCTTGATCAAGCGATTTCCCAATCAAGTGGGATGGCCACAAAGCAAGTTATAACCGAACTCATGATTCGCGATATGCTTGGCCTTGCTGACCGAGCGTTGTTATTCGATCTATTCGCAGCGGTTATGAGCGGTAATAGTAAGACCGCCCTTGACCTTGTCTCTGACCAATACGACGCTGGGGCTAGTCCACTTGTCATCATTCAAGATTTGCTCGAACTTGTTCATTGGCTGACGCGCCTTAAGGTAGCGCCTGATAGTCCTATTGATGCCACTTTAACGGAGACCGACCGTGCACGTGGTGTGGTAATGGCAGAAAAATTGCCAATGGCTACGCTGACTCGGGCATGGCAAATGCTACTTAAGGGTCTCAGCGAAACTCGCATGGCTCCTATGCCAATGCAGGCGGCCGAAATGGTTATCTTGAGGATGGTATACTCTGCAGACTTTCCGTCACCTGCAGACGTTATAAAAAAGCTGCAGAATGATGAGATGCCTAGCGCAGGTACTACATCAGAGGCCTCATCTTTAAGCCAGACATCTAATAACCCACCGCCTTCTGGTGGCGGGTCGGGTACCCCATCAGCACAAGCGAAAACCTTAGGTGTAACGCAACCTAAACATGTAAGTATGCCGAGACCCACCTCTTTCTCCGAGGTCGTTACTCTTTTTGCCGAGCACCGTGAGGCTACTCTAGCAACTTATCTTAAACGCAGCGTTCGTCTCGTTCGATTCACGTCTGGCCTGATTGAAATTAATCCTGGACGTGGTTCACCGCCCGATCTTGCGGGTCAGACGGGTAAATTACTGACAGAATGGACTGGCCAGAGGTGGCTTGTCAGCGTAGTTAGTGAGCAAGGCGAGGAAACAATCTACGACCAAGAGTTGGCCCAGGCTAAATCAGACCCACTAGTAAAATCGATTCTTGATGCTTTTCCAGGCGCAAAAATTGAAGCTGTTAAACATACTGAGAGCGACTGATATATTTTTCATTGTAAGTAATGTTAGGAGTTGTACGTCATGAAGAATCTCGGGCAGCTAATGAAGCAGGTTCAAGACATGCAGGGACGGATGGCGGACATGCAAGAGAAGCTTGTCGACCTGGAAATCATGGGTGCATCGGGTGGAGGTTTGGTTGAAGCAACTCTCAATGGTAAGGGTGAGTTGAGGCGTATGAGAATAGATCCTTCTCTCATCGTGCCGAGTGATGCTGAGGTTTTAGAGGATCTTATTGTGGCGTCTGTCAATGATGCAAAATCTAAAGTCGATGAAAAGATGCAGGCCGAGATGAGTAAATTCACAGGTGGTCTTCCTTTTCCCACAGGCTTTAAGCTTCCATTTTAGAGATTGTGTCACCCATGGCCGGCCCCGAAATTGAAGCTCTAATTCGACAGCTCTCAAAGCTTCCGGGTTTGGGGCCGCGGTCAGCACGGCGCCTTGCCTTTGCTTTAATTAAGCGGCGTAAGGTACTGCTTGACCCTTTGATCGAAAGTCTAAGGCTCGCAGCCGAGACGGTAAAAATTTGTTCAGCTTGTGGCAACTACGACAGTCAAGACCCCTGCGCGATTTGTATTGATCCACGCCGGGATGGAGCACTTATTTGTGTCGTAGAAGATGTTGCCGACCTTTGGGCATTAGAGCGGACCGCGTCCTTTCGTGGTAAATACCATGTCACCGGAGGCCGGCTTTCACCTTTGGATGGGATTGGCCCTGACGATCTTCGACTAGACGAGCTCGTCAGTCGTGTTCGAGTGTCGTCAGTGAAGGAAATCATTCTTGCTCTCAGCGCAACCGTGGATGGCCAGACTACCGCTCACTACATCGCCGAGCGCTTACAAGAAACCGAAACAACTATTTCGGGCTTAGCGCATGGCGTCCCGATAGGCGGGGAGCTCGATTACCTTGATGATGGCACTATCGCTGCAGCCCTAAAAGCACGGCGGCCAGTATGATGCAGATTTAGCTATTAGGATGGTTTTTTTATCATATAGCAGTCATAAAATTGTTAGCTTATAGCTTGATTTCACCAAATACAGCCACGCAGCCTCTTGCCAAGTTTGGTGATGGGCTCGTAGTGTGAAGCTTCGATGGAGGTCAACATGATTAAGCGTCTGGTGGTTGCAGTTTTTATTTTAGTTGCGCTCTCGGCATGTGCCAGTACTCAGTATGTCGTTTCTGATGTAACGCGCTTTCATACAATGTCTGGCCAACCCTCTGGCCAATCATTTGCTATTGTTGCGGCGGATGATGAGCAGCGGCAAAGCTTAGCTTTTAAGCAGTATGCTAGCCAATTAAATACAAGATTATCGGCCCTCGGGCTTCAGCAATATTCAGGATTAAACGGACCAGTGGAAGCTGACTATGTTGTGACTCTGAAGTATAGTGTAGCTGGCCCGAGTCCGGATGTTGAAGGCCGTCGTGGTAGTTTCAGTATGAGTTTTGGATACGGTCACTATGGACGCCCCTTTGGGTATGGTGCCATGCTTGACCCCACTTATAATGACCGGACGGATACTACCCAGTTGTTTGTGCGTCGAGTAGAACTCGATATATATAAAGGTGGTGACTACGGAACCGACAAACAAGAGCGCATTTTTGAGGGCAGGGCTGTGAGCCAAGGCCGCAATGGGCATGTTGAAGCTATAATGCCATTTATTCTTGACGCTATCTTGAGAGACTTTCCTGGCGTATCCGGCAGAACCCTAACAATAAGTATAGAAATTCCTCCAGAAGCAGCACTGTCAGTGGAGACATCCTCAAGACCCAGTAGCCGATCAAGATATTAATTTTCTATGCAGCACAAAATCAAAATCCATGCAAACCTCGGCCACAGAGATTACTTTTCATCTGATGCAATAGTTGGTCCTTCTAGAAGCAGCTTTTCAACTTCCTGATATCCTACAGAAGGCGCTTTAGCCTCGGTGCATCTTTATTCTTGGTGATTTGGTGTAAGGCGCCCTCTTTTGTGGTTGGTTCGAGTTCAATATTCTCAATAGAAACACCCCGCTTTGCTATTTTTCCAGTAGAGGTTAGGACTTCGTCAATGTCTCGCTGTGTCTGATTGAAATGGGTTGCGAGTTGACCAACACGCTTGTTCAGGCGTGTCACATCCACCATCATTTTTGCTATTTCCGTCTGAATGACATGCGCTTGCTCTCGCATACGAGCGTCTTTAAGAATTGCTCTAATGGTATTCAGAGTTGCCATTAGCGTTGTGGGAGAGACAATAAATACCCGGCGGCGAAACCCCTCTTCAACTACAGTAGGGAAGTGGTCATGTAACTCGGCGAAAACTGACTCGGCCGGAACAAACATGATGGCAGTATCCGCCGTTTCACCAGCAATAATGTACTTATCAGCGATATCGCGGATATGTTTTGTGATATCGCTACGGAAAGATTGCTCTGCGCTAGCCCGTGCACGTTCGTCCCCAGCATCATTTAACCTCAAGAAAGATTCGTGTGGATATTTCGAATCGACAGCAATGAGCCCCGGAGGATTGGGTAGGTGAATCACACAATCAGCGCGCTTTCCGTTTGACAATGTGAATTGAAAATCGAAAGCACTGCTAGGTAGCATATTGCGTACCAAATCTTCCATTTGCGTTTGGCCGATGGCACCACGTGCTTGTTTGTTGCTGAGTATATCTTGGAGACTAAGTACACCAGCTGATAGCTTTGTGATATTTTTCTGAGCCGCGTCAATTACGGCAAGACGCTCATGCAGTTGAGCCATTGTCTCGGCGCTTTTATCGCCGGTCTTCTGTAAGTTTTCTCCAACTCTCCTCGTAACCTCAGCGAGTCGCTCATCGATCATTTTTGTTACGGCCCGTTCTTGGGCCTGTAGCTGCTCACCTATCAATTTTTGTGCCGTTGCTTGGCTATCAGCCATATGGCTTAAGCGGCCCATAAACTCTGACTGCGCCTGAGAAAGCCGGTTTGCGGTTTCTGCAAAGTTAGTAGAACTAGCTTCGTTGCCCCGGCGAGCGATAATAAGGGCGATGATGACAGCGCAGATCGCCACAATGGCAAGGCCAAAAATTTCTATCTCCATAATATAGCCCGATATCTATTGTTTACGGATAGAGCAGTGTTGAAGTTTGTGCTGTTTCCCATGCTTGTCATGATCAGAATCTTAAATGAAAATTACGGATGGGGCCATGGGCACATGTATCTATTCTTGAAACACAATTTCCAGTACTTTTTCATGGTCGTACTTTTGATGCAGAGGGCGCTTAAGAATTGGCAACTGTACTAAGGTCGCACTCATTTGACGTAAGATTTAGATTTTCTGTTCATAGGCT
>PASS01000001.1 GCA_002712165.1 Fidelibacterota bacterium | reverse complement strand
GTTTTTGTTTTCATCGCCATAATCATATTTATTGCAAACGTATCAGTAAGCGACTCCGTAGTATAAGCTCTATCGAAACCATTTCCTTCTGCATATTCTGCCACTTCTCCGATGGCCTCAAAAGAAATATCGGCAAAAGTCAGAAAACAGAATCCTAATCTCTTTTCCATTCTGAATCTCCTAGAAATTAGTTTTACGGAAACCATCGTTTATAATTATGTATATAGCAAATCAATATATTGAAAAAATTATTTCAGATAACTAAAGGGGGAGTTTCTCCTTCTGGAACGTCTAAATCAAAGACATTCAAAGTCATAGAAACTATCGTGTAATATCCAATCAGCGAGGTTAATTCCACCAAGGCTTTCTCCCCAAACCTATCCAAAGCTATTGCATAAACGTCATCACTTACAAAATGATTTTTATGTATCTGCTGGCAAAAATTATAGAGCGCAGATTCCTCTTCATTCATATTTTCAGGAATTTCATCTTTACGAAGACTTTCTACAATTTCTTTTGATAGCCCAGCCTTCATAGCGATAGGGGCATGAGCATACCATTCATATTGAGCTCCCCAGAAACGTGCTGTAATTAAAATTGCAAACTCACTTAATCTAGGAGGAAATTAGGTGCCATATCTTAGATGACTACTCACCTTCTCTAATTTCTCTAGAAAATCTGGACACCTCAACCAAGCTAAAAATGGACCTGCAACTCCTCCTCTAGGACCAGAATCAATATGTTCATAGATGGATTTTTGATTCTCACTTAATTCAGAGAATTCCAAGTAATTTAATCTGCTCATATTAAATGCTCCAATTATAAAACATAGGTATAAAAATATTTTAAAAAAAATTCTTTAACGCATTACAAATAATCATTTTTAAATTACCATAGCAAACCAATGGTAGCCACTAGAACTCAGTGAGTACATTTGAAAAGGAATTTGAGGAAACAATGTCTGACACAGTAATAGTGGGAGGCGGAATCATTGGTCTTCTCACAGCAAGATATCTTGCCCAAGCAGGAAAGAAAGTTACATTGATTGACAAATCCGAGTTGGGATCTGGTGCAACTTGGGCATCAGCAGGTATTATATCTCCTCATGCGACTAGCGGTTCGACAGATATTGCCGGAGAACCTGGACTCATTCTTAGAAATCTCTCATTTGCTTTGTGGCCACAGATTGCACAATCTATCCAGCAAGAAACTGGGATAGACATCGAATTTACTCTTTCCGGTGTACTCTTAGTATCCTTTAATAAAACAGAATCAGAAAATATAAAGACTAAAGCAAAAAAGAATGATTGGGGCAATACAAATTGGCTATCATCAGATGAAGTACAGGAAAAAGAACCCGAACTTTCAAAAACAATAGATGGCGCACTACTTGTAGAAGGAGGAAATGTAGAAGTTAGAAATCTTGGTCCCGCTTTAGAAATATCATGCAGAAAATTAGGTGTAGAAATCCGTAGTGGAGAATTAGTTAGTGAAGTTATTTCAGACAAAAATTCTATCGTCGGGATCAGAACAGAAAAAGATGAAATCAAATCTTCTAATGTAATCATCTGTGCAGGAACAGGAAGTAATCAAATCAAAGGAATAGATTTAGATATTCCGATTATACCTCAAAAAGGACAAATCATTTCTATAGATGGTAGAAAAATACACCTCAACCATATTATTTTGACAGAAAATGATCCTTATTTCGTTCCTAGATCTAACGGGAAAATCATTCTTGGCGCTACTAGAGAATGGGCTGGAGAAGATAAAAGATTAACTGTTGGAGGACTCAGTTGGCTTATGAATGGTGGCATGGAAATTATTCCAAACATAAAAGATTCTGCAATTAATGAAACATGGACAGGATTCAGACCGGTAACAACTGATTATTTACCATTAATTGGAAAAGGCAATATAGATGGACTATATTTCTGTTCGGGTCATGGACCATCCGGGGTAGGACCCGCTCCTGCTAGTGCAAAAATCATTCTATCTCTGCTAACCGAAAACCCAACTGAAATGGACATAAATCCTTATAATCCAATGAGATTTTAGATAAATACTATATTTTTACGATTCAATATGTTTTGGTAAAAGTGGCAACAACATTTCTCCAAAATTCTCTGCTTCACGATCATGTGGCCATCCCGAAAGAATAAAGGTAGAAGCTCCAACATCTACATATTTACGAATTTCCTCGGCAACAATTTCAGGACTACCAGCAAGCATTGTTCCTGCTCCCTGTCTTACGAGGTTAATACCTGCGAAAAGAGCTTTTCCATACCATAATTTTCCATCAGAAGACATTGCATCCATTCTCTGTTGAGAAATAGACTCTGCTTTGTCACCATCTGAAGAACTCATAGATGTTTTCTCTCCATAAGACTCAGTTCCAACTATTAGTTCTTCGGCAGCTTTTTTTGCATCTTCGTCTTTTTCTCTGATCAATATATGAAAACGAACACCTAAACTTAGATCTCTCTTATGCAATGTATTGGCCATTTTTCGGACTTCGTCATACTCAGACTTAATTTCAGAAACGGTCTCTCCCCACTTCAGCATCACATCTGCAAATTTAGCTATAACTTTTTTAGCAGCCTCAGAACTCCCACCAAAGTAAAGTGGTGGGCCTCCTTTTTCAAATGATTCGGGATAAACAAAACCATCTTCTATTTCATAATAAGTGCCTTTATAAAAATATCTTTCTTCTGGAGAATCCCAAAAATGTTTCACAATAGTTAAGAATTCGTCTGTACGAACGTATCTTTCATCATGATCGAAAAAATCACCATAACGTCTAGAATCAACAGAAGAACCTCCAGGCACAACATTTACCGTAACTCTTCCACCAGAAATCTGATCAAGAGTATTCACTTGCTGAACTGCAAAAGTTGGAGATGTCAATCCAGGACGTATTGCAACACAAAATTTCAATTTCTTTGTTTCCCTTGCCAGTGCCGCAGCAAGTAACCAACCATCCGAACAAGAAGTGTTACAAGGAATCAAAATATTCGTCAGTCCATTCTTCTCAGCTGTTTTGGCAATGTGTACTAGATATTCAAAATCAGGAGGAATCTCTACAACATTCTTTCCAAGTTCGGTAGCATCTCCTCTTTTGTTCGAAGGCAGGTACCAAGCATATTCAATAGGCTTAGAATTAGATACAATCAAAATTAATCTCTCTATTTAATTAGTAAGATATAGAATTTACAAAACTAAACAAAGCACTTCAACTGTCTTATTGAGTTAAGACTAATATACAGGAATGTTGAACAAGGAATGTTAAGCGCAAATTTTCTCGCGGTTTTTTTTGCAATGTCAACATCAGTTCTCTTTGGTCTCCTTAGTGTACTAGTCCGAAGAGGTGGGCTTTACGCCAATTCCATGTCAGGCATTTTCATCGGACTATTTGTTTCCTTGCCAATAATGTGTATCGTTTCCTACGCCATCTGGAAAGAAGAATGGTGGAATTCTAACGGGATTATCCTATTTTGTCTTGCCGGGTTAGCCGGCCCTGCTTTTTCAAGAGTCTTTCTTTTTTTAAGCATAAATAACCTCGGGGTATCAGTAACGATGCCTCTAGTAGCAACAACTCCACTTTTCTCATCAGTTCTTGCATACATTTTTTTATCTGAAAGACCAGGTCCACTTATTTGGTTTGGAACATTTTTGATTGTCATAGGAAGTGCTCTATTGAGTTACAGAAAGACAAATGACCAAAATTGGGAACGAAAAAAAATATGGATGGTTTTCGTCTCTACAATAGGCGCAGGTTTTTCTTTTGTACTAAGAAAAAGTGCTTTCTCATATATTCCAGATCCTATAGTTGGGGCTACTATTTCATGTATAACCGGCTTATTTGTTCTCTGTACGCTTCTCCCTATTCTCCCTAAAAATACTAAACCTAATAATATGAAAAATAAAAAGGCCTGGATTTTCTACGGTAGTTGCGGATTGATAAATGCGGCAGGTTTTACATTAAATTTTGCTGCTATGAGTTATGGTGACGTTTCAATAGTAGCACCACTGACATGTACCGCCCCCGTATTTGCTATTCTTTCTAGCTATTTTCTTTTAAAAGACCTTGAAAAAATAACCCTATCTATATGTGTCGCCACAGCAATAACCGTGACAGGTGCAATTTTGATTAGCTGGAAATTCCTGTAATTTTGACTTGCAATCCATAAAAAATTCTTTATTGTAGGTTGTTAATTTAAATCTATTCTCGATTTAGGGGTCCATACATGAGAACTGAGTACGCTTGGTTTCTTCCTACAGTCCGTGCTGGGGATGGTCACAAAATAAACGTCAAAACTCCTGAAAGACCTCCAACCGTAGAGTATCTTTCTGAAGTTGCCAGAATTGCCGAAAAAGCAGGATTCATAAATCTTTTAGTACCAACAGGCACACATTGTTTAGACGCATGGGTTATGGCAGGCGCAGTCGCCCAGCACACAGAAAAGATACGTTTCTGTGTAGCATTTAGACCTGGGCTCACTAGCCCTACTTTTGCGGCTCAAACTGCAAATACAGTTGATAAAATTACAGGGGGAAGACTTACTATAAATGTAGTTACTGGCTCAGGTCCATCTGACCAAATGAGATATGGCGATCATCTCAAACACGATGAAAGATACGATAGAACCGAAGAATTTCTAGATATCGTAAAAGCCATTTGGTATTCAAATGGAGAACCTATTAATTACAAAGGCAAATACTATGACATAAGGGATTCCGCTATTTTTCCTGATCATGTGACGATGCCTCACCCCCCTCTTTACCTAGGTGGAAGTTCAGAAGAAGGAAGAAGAGTTGGTGCAAAACACTCCGATGTTCATATGATGTACGCAGTTGACATAGACAGAATTGCCGCCGATGTTTTAGATATGCGCAAACGTGCAGAAGAATACAACAGACAGGACGAAATCAAATTTGGGATAAGAATGCATATTGTTTGCAGGGAAACAAAGCAAGAAGCTCATCTCGCTGCCGAAAAAATAATCGAAGGAAGTGATCTATCAAACACTACTGCATGGTCTGAAATGTCAAGAAAAAGCACCGAAAGTGTTGGACAAAAAAGAATAAATGAGATGGGAAACAGAGAATCTTTGTGGATTACTGATACCCTTTGGATGGGAGTAAATAAAGTAAGAGGAGGAGCAGGAGCGTCACTTGTCGGAACACCAGATATGATCGCAAAAGCTTTAAAAGAGTACGTTGAAGTTGGAGTAGATTGTTTTATTCTTTCAGGTTGGCCTCATGTGGAAGAAGCAGAGATCTTCGGCAAAGAAATCATGCCACTATTACAATCTACAGAACCGATTGTTCTTTAACAATTGCCTCGTTTCAATTTCACTTCCTTGACTTTACAATCCTTTTTATTCTTGGAAAAACGCCAATTTAATTAAAGAAAGGGTAACCATGAGCAATAAAGACTTCGAAGGGGAAAATGCAATCGTTACAGGAGGAGCAACAGGCATAGGTGAATCTACAGCTAGAATACTCGCAGATAGAGGTGCAACTGTAACGATTTTTGATATTAATCAAGATGGAGCAGAAAGAGTCTCTTCTTCAATTAATGAAAATGGAGGCAAAGCATTTCCTTCTATTACAGATCTCACCAATTGGGAAGCTACAGATAATGCGGTAAAAAAAGCAAAATCAATAGAAAAAAGATTAGACATTGTAGTACACAGTGCAGGAGGATTTCCTAAATACGTAAGTTTACTAGACTGCCCTATTGAAACCTGGGAAGGGATCTTAGACTCAAACCTTAAATCCATGTTTTATCTTTTAAAAGCAGCTGCTCCACTAATGATCGAAAATAAGTACGGCAGATTCGTATCTCTTTCAAGTATGGCAGCTAGAAGTGGCACAAATCCAACCCCGCCTCATTATACTGCCGCCAAAGGTGGAGTTCTCGCATTAACGAGACAGGCTGCTCTAGAACTTGGAAAATACAATATTACCGTTAATGCAGTCGCACCCGCCAATGTAAATAGCCCTAGAGGACTAGCGAATAGAACAGAGGATAGAATAGCTCATATAGAGAGCACCTCTCCTATGAGAAGGCTATGTGAACCTGATGAAATAGCTTCAGCCGTAGTTTTTTTATGTAGTANAGAAGCAGGATATGTTACAGGAGCTACTTTGGATGTAAACGGCGGCGCCACAATGGCCCCNTAATCCTAACTAAGGTTTTTTTGCTTCTACATAAAGNGTGGTTGCTACGCGGTGTGGATCTGTTTGATCTATTTTTTCAAAATCGTTCTCTTCGCTTTCATTTGAACCTGTCTTTTTTATACCTATAAAACCAGCTTCTTTGAGAATAAATTCAAAAGTTTCGAAATCGTAAAGAAATTGATGTTGGTTTCCTGCCACAAGATCATTACACCTCATCATTTTTGTTTGACCTTCCCTAAGGTTTACGAAATGAGGGTTCTCTTTCTTTTGGCCATCTGAGGTATATCCAGAAAGAAGAGTTTCTCCATCTGGAACACCAATTCTAATTACTCCACCTGTATCTAGAAGTTGAAAGCAATTAGGGAGAATTACTTCTCTAACCATGTACAATGGGATATGTTCAAAAAAGTGCTCTGAGTAAATAGATTCTGCTGATCCCTCACTTAAAGGTAGACCTCTTCGAACATCCAATACTAAAACTTCTGTTTCAGAAGTCAATTTAGGGGGATAACAGTCTACATTAAGCCAATTTTCTTTTAGTGTATTTCCGCAACCAAGATGAATTTTCAGATTAGATAGTTTTCTTAATTTTTTAATTTGTGAGCGGTAACGTAAACTTAAAAAACACCTGATTCTTAAAATGAGCATATCTAACTCATAACGGAAGATGGTACTTAAATGACGAGGAAATCCTATAGACACCCAAATTCTTTTTGAAAATGCTCGCAGAGATTTAGGTAAAAAACAATACGGAGACCAAGTCTCTTTTACCTGATGTAATTTTTCTTTTTCCATACTTCACTCAAAAAATATTTTTAAAAGATTTTTGATTCACTAAGAAGTAGTTAGCCATATTTTATCAAATTAGACAACAAACTAAAAAATCAACGTGCAAATCCACTTGACGCCTATAGTAGATCGTGTAATTTTAACATAAATTTAGTGGCCCCTTCGTCTAGCGGTCAGGACACTGGCCTCTCACGCCAGGAACAGGGGTTCGAGTCCCCTAGGGGTCACCAATTAGAGAAAAGGATGATGAAAATTTCGAATAATTCTTTTATTACAAAAATAAATTCATCTCCAGTAATTCAAATCCTAATTTTCATATGGGTAATAACCATCAATTTTCTTTATTACAATCAATTAAGAGAGCTTTTTTACCCAACTTTACAGAAAATTTTCTCTTTCACATGGATTTCCATACAATTTTAAATTTGGATAATATTTTAAAAAATCACACATACTAGCTTTACTTGATGGACATCATAAAGTCAGATAGAATTTCCACATAATCGCTCGATATTCCCCTGAAGAAAAACATACCTAAAGGAATTCTTTTTTTGTCTGAATCTAAGCAACAAAAAACTTCAACTTCCTTAGATTTATTTTCAGCAATGGGCATTTTACTCTTTGTTCTTTTAACATTCATAGGGGAAGGAAGACTTCGCTTAGAAGATTATACTGAGGTAGTGCATGCATTTGGTGCTGGAGGCAATCATGAAAATCTCACTACAATTTTAAGAAGATCTATTGACCCAAACTATCTATCTGGAGACATATATGCAGATAGCTTGAAATATTTTTTCATTCCGTTTGTGGAAGGTCTTAAATTTTTTTATGGATTGGGCTTCGATTTCAATTTTCAATCTATTGTCTTGCAATGGACCGGCAGAATTGCTTACCTCACCTCTATTTTCTATCTTTGCAGATACCTTGTTCCTTCAAAGATAGTCCCCTGGATAGTTTTTACTTTTCTTATTCGTTCTAGACTTATAATAGGAGAGTTTCCTGTTCTAAGTTATTTCGATCCGAACATGGAAATATCCATGGCTTTCTGTCTATTTTCATTACTATTTTTTTTAAAAGGCAAAAAAGAACTTGCTACTTGCTTAGCATCCATCGGTACCATTTTTCACTATAGATTTCCAATTTTTCTTTTATTTTTCTACCTGATTTGGCTTGTTTGTTATTGGAGAGAACTATCTCTAAGAACAATCTTACTTTCTTCATCTGGAGCAATACTTTTTTCATTACCTCTTCTTTATTTAATGCTTCCAGTTGCTTTTCATCAAACCAACCCAACAGAAAATGAAATAATACGGCGTATTATTTTCTCAGCCATAGCTAACGAATTCGCTCCATTCACAACTTTAACGCATGTTTGGCCCAGATACACTTTCCTTTTTTTTACTAGCTCTTTAGGTGCTTACTATTTTTATACATCAAAAGATGAATATTCGAAAAAAACACAAAGAGATCTTTCCCTCTTTCTTTATTTCACAATTATTCTAACTCTCTTTCAATTTATTTTCACAGAAATAACTCTGAGCCTTTTATTTCTTCAACTTCAAACAAATAGAATTTTACAAATTTGGATAATTATTGGAACGATTTGGTCTAGTCAGTGGTTTTTAAATTTAACTGAAAAACCAAGCAATTACAAAACCAAAGTATCCGTTCTTCTTTTTATGATTTGTTTGTTTTTTTCAGATACACTCTTTAGCTTACAAATATCAACTTTCAAAATATTTCCAGTATTCGTCTTATGTGTATTTTTTCTTTTATGTGTTTTTATTTTTTCAAAGAATCAAACTTCTAATATTTTGAACCATAGGAAGACTAGCCTGATCTTTTTTTTAGTTTTCTTTTTCACAACTTCAGGGATTTTTGTTGCCAGAATAATACAAAACTCTTCTGAAAGATGGAAAGAATTAGATGACTGGAAATCCATACAACTTTGGGCAAAATCAAATACACCCAAAGACTCTGTTTTTTTTAATCCTAGTGGTATTGGAGGATTTAGAATTTTTTCTGAGAGAACACATGTAGGTGCATTATATGACCTTCATTTATCTCTATCATTAGACCCTAGCAAAACTCATAAAATACACCAAAGACTCAATGATATTGCATTTCCAATAGTCAAATCTATCGACAAAAGACATCTAGCTTGGCAAAAAAACTCGAAAAGATTCGAATCTATGCATAATGAATTATTAAATGAAGAAAAATATCTATCGATTATCAAAAAAGTAAAATTTGATTACATTATCAGATGGAGAAAAAAACCTTTGAAATTCAAAGAAGTCTATTCCAACAAATCCTTTATCGCTTACAAAATCGATAGGAAGAAACATAGACCTTTTAAATAAGTTCAGAAAAGTGGACGAGGAAAAACGTTTGCGAAATATAACAAATACAAATCAAAAAGAAGCAATCTTTACAGGCTTGGGAATTATTTTCTTCTCTTTTCTGACTTTTATTGGAGAGGGGAAATTACGAATAGAAGACTGGTATCAAGTCATACATTCAACTGGTGCGGGTGGACATCACGAAAATCTCATAACTGTATTAAAGAAATCTTCTATTCCTGGATATTTAAAAGGAGACCTTTATGCGGACAGTCTCCAGTACTTCTTCTTTCCCTTTGTTGAAGGGATGAAGCTTTTCTATCGTTTAGGTATGGACTTTAATTTACAGTCAATTTTACTGCAATGGATTGGACGTATTGTCTATCTCTCTTCGATATACTACCTATGCCGTTTTCTTGTAAGTTCCAAATTAGTTCCATGGTTAGTTATGGCATTTTTAATACGAACAAGAATTATCATTGGAGAATTTCCCCTACTAAGTTATTTCGACCCAAATATGGAAATCTCAATATCTCTCTGTTTATTCTCGCTCTTATTATTTCTAAAAGATAAAAGAGATATGGCTGCCTGCTTGGCTTCGGTAGCTACATTATTTCATTATAGATTTCCAGCACTCCTCTTACTCTTTTACCTTGTATGGCTTACATTCAACTGGAAAACTGTCACAAAAAGAACAATGATTATTGGTACGACGGGGGCTATACTTTTTTCTATTCCATTTCTAAATATGATACTTCCACTTTTGCTAAATCATTCAACACCAGAAAACAACGAAATAGCAAAACTCATCATTTTTTCAGCAATTGCAAATGAATTCGCACCTTTTTCTACTATTGGATATATGTGGCCAAGGTATGGATTTCTTTTTTTTACTTCTGTAATTGGTTTAAAATTCTTTTTCTCTTATGAATATAAACTCTCATCTCCTCTTAGAAGAGATTTAAGAACATTCCTTATTTTTACTTTAGTTCTAGTATTACTCCAGTTTATTTTCACAGAAATAACACTCAGTCTCTTTTTCTTAAAATTGCAAACAAATCGAATTTTACAAATTTTTGCAATCTTCATGATAATATGGTCAAGTCAGTATTTCATGTCATTAATAGAAAAGAACAAAAACAATTTTCTCAATCTACTGACAATATTTTATATGCTTGCACTGTTTTTTTCAGATACATTTTTTCATTTCGAAATTTCTGAAATAAAAATATATCCTTTTTACTTGATGACATTGATCCTTATGTTTTATTTCTTCAAAAAATCAACCTCTTTTCAAAACACAAAAGAAATAAGACTCCCAANAGTTTGTTTGATTTGGNTTTTCATTTTCACACTCATTTGTTCTGCAGTATATTTCACACGTTTATCGGTCGTAATGCCAGAAAGATGGAGACTTTTANACGATTGGAAATCCGTGCAAATGTGGGCAAGAAAGAATACTCGTTCCGATTCAATTTTCTTTACGCCAAGTGGCGTTCCGGCTTTCAGAACATTTTCAGAAAGGACTCCGGTAGGAGATTTATATGACTTACATTTAGTTGTATCNCTAAATCCTGCAGTTATTCCNCAAGTTTATCAGAGGTTGAAAGATATTGAATTTCCTATGATCAATTCGTTAGACGACAGACATGATTTCTGGAAAGAAATTATGGAAGGAAAGAATTTACAAGATAAATATAACGAAACTTTAAACGAACAAAAGTATTTAGCCATACACAAAAAGGTAAAGTTTGATTACATCATTAGGCGCAAAAACATGCCTTTAAATTTCAACGAGAAATTTTCCAATACTAGTTTTATAATTTACAAGATAGATAAAAGTCTGAAATAAAATCTAACAACCGAACTCATACAAACAAACGCTGATACATATCTGAACTGAAGACATTCTCTTTGTCATATTTTTCTTTAAGTCCTTGAAATAAAATACGTTTAGGATACATAACCTCAAAAGATTCTTTCGTAATCATTTCATCTTTAGCTAGATAGAATTTACCTTCCAGATTTGTTGTCAGAGCCAATAATTCTTTTTGAAATTCTTTNATTTTTTCTATTTTTCTATTCCTTAATTGTATATCTATACCAAGACTGAANGCATCATCNGAATAAGAAATCATGAAGTCATCTTTNCCATGCAGTTTCACTCCACANAACAAACTTTCAGAGTCGNATTTTTGACATAATTTAATAATATCAACCATGGGTTTTGCTCCNTGTCTTCTNGGTATCATAGGCTGAAACTCNAGAAATCCATGAGGACGATATACATGTTTCAAATTTGGAATTTTATGATGCATGAAATTCCAATCCGTAAACAACATAATTTTCTTTTTACGATCCATCATCTTAGCCAAAAAATAATGTAATTTNTTGACTTTTTTTATTGAAGAAGGCANGAAAAAAGGTCTCAAAAGGAACCAAGTTGGTCCTGATGGNAAAATACCAAAAACACGATTAGGGACTTTGCAGGAGTTAGAAACTAAATTTGATTCGACTTTCACATCACTTTCTATCCACTTTGCGGTAGTAACATACCCTCTTCCTAAACTCTTTCNCCTAGGAAAACAGTCAACCCAAGAAACTAAAAAATCAGAGGTCTCTCTTAATTTNTCAATCTTTTCTATTGTTTCTGAAATATCTTTCGAAACGAAACTTGAAACCTCCACAAAAGGGGAAGGTATTTTCTTAAGTGTTAAAGTTATTTCAAGTATTATNCCTAATAGACCCATACCTCCAATTACTGCATAAAATAAATCTACATTTTCATTTTCATTAAGAGTTAAAACACTTCCATTAGAAAGTAATAATTTAATATCTTTTACTAAGGCACCAAAATTNCCACTTTTCCATGAATCNTTACCATGTACATTGTTAGATACCGCTCCACCAACTGTAATATCTCCTCCNGGACAAGCACTTAGTGTCCAATTATCTGGCAANCTCTTTGTAAAAATATCTGAGAATTTAGCTCCGGGTTCAACAATCATCTCACCANTTTCCGGATTCCANGATAAAATTCGATCCATTCNCGATACATTAAGAACGATTTCGTTTGTATTAAGAATCATATCTCCATAACTATAACCACTGCCTCTGGCACATATTGTNTTTTGATTGTTTTTTGCAAAGGTTAATACTTCCTTTAAATCTTCAATTGATTCTGGATAAGCCACGAGACATCTACTTTTTAAATTTTCTGTAAAAGAAGTTATCGTCTCTTCTTTAATTTGAGNCATTTAAAATAATATNCCTATTTAAAACAATNAGTTAACNTTTNATAGTTAAATNAACTTAAAGNTATTTCTTNCCTTTNGGAAACAATTTCAAAANNGAGTATGATGCAAAAATAATGAGATACGTATCTAAATAAAGTCTATAAGTTGTATGNGCCCAGGCTATAGCAGAAACTAATGCGAAAGAGAAAAACATAAAATAAAAAATACTATGCTCCCTCTTTTGCTTCCTACCTAAATATATTCCAATAATTCCAAAGAACAATACTGGAGTATAGGACAANGTATAGAAAAAACGCTTAAAGAAATTTTCACTGGTTGGAGAAAGCATAGGACTAAAACCTGCAAAAACTTTTACTGCNGCATATTTCACTTCGAGAAATGGATTTTTAAAAGCGAAATCTAATGCTCTTTTCGTAAATTCATCGTTCTGCTCAAAAACGGTCATTTTCTCTAATTTCTTTCTATCCTCTTTTGATATTCTAGCTAAGGCTTTATGAGTACTCATACAAAGTGTTGACCATGGATAATATGAAAGTGTATCAGGGTTATGAGCTGTCCATAATTGGACACCTGAACCTATTTTAAAAACAGCCTTTCCATGAACAAAATAATTACGCACTATCCATGTGGAAATAACTAAAATAAAACAAACAGAGAACAAAAGAAGTCTTTTTGTTAATTCACTATATTTTTTATTTGAGTTTAATAAGAACCAAATAATTACAAAAGGAAAAAGAATCAACATCGTTTCTTTTACTAGTGCTGTCAAACCAAGTGAAATACCCGCATAGACAAAATCAATTTTTCGACGATCATCAATTGCTTTAAAAAAACAGAAAATTGACAAAGCCATAAGAAAAGTTAAAAAAGAAGTCTCTTGTAATGCAGTGTCATGAACCACGTAGTATGGATAAATTGAAACTAATAATGATGCTAAAATAGCAACGCTATTATTGAATAAACGTTTAGCAATTCGAAAAATCAAAACAACTGAACAAGTCCCAATTAACGAGTGAAACAATATTGGGGGTAGTGAAATTTTTCCAAATAGAAAATAAAAAACTGACAAGAACAATGGATAAAGAGGAGGACGCATAGCATGGACAAATCCATCTGAACCAGGAGAAGAAGTTAATCCTTTTCCTTCGACAAAATTTATTGCAATTTCACTATATTGGCTATAGCCGCTTCCCCACCAATTGACTGGAACAATATCCAGAAAAGGAATCCCAAAATAATATTTGAAAACTCCAAAACCAAATCTTAAGGAAAATGCAAGAAAGAATAAAAAGCATAGAAGCTTCCTAGGAGACCAGATGTCGGACTTATTATCTTCTAGAAGAATCATCTTCATACTCCTCATTCAAAACAATTCAACTTATCGGTCAGTCACTTAAAACAAGAAAGAATACAATGAGGATAAGTAAAATTTAATAAATCGTACCTAACATTCGATTCTACTTTTTCGAAACTCTTTTTCGCTAAGCTTGAATAATCTTCAGCTGACCTAATACTTGTTCCACGATCAAATTTGATTAAAATTTTAGCGAAGAGTGTCGCATCTAGAACAAGGCATGGATCCATAGAAATCAATCTACCACCTTTTTTAAGGAATTTTTTTGAAGAATCAAGAAGTTGAATCACTTCCTCGTCTTCCATGTGATGCATTAAATTATAAGCTAGAATTATATCGAACTGTTCATCTTCTGGCAGATCAATCGAAGTAGCATTACTAACAAAGAATTTACCCTTCCCTGCATATAATTCCCTAGCACTTTCTATATACGATTCATTGAAATCTACACCTACATATTCTACATCAGATAATATTTCCAACATCTTTCCAGGCCCACAACCAATATCTAAAATCATTGAATTTTTTTCAGGACGAACATATTCGTCTATAACCATGCGTCTGGCCACTTTATGACCAACTGCTGTTTGCAGTGCTTCATAGAAAAAAGGATGTTCAAGAACTCTTCTTATGCCGGTAGAAACATGCCCCATTTAAGCCTCAAGATATTTTTTCTTCTTTAAACCAAAATTTATAGGTCGAACTCAAAAGCGCAGTAATCAAAGAAGAATGAAAATCAAAATCAAAGAACTTATCCACTAAAGAAATGACTCCATTTCTTTTTGCAAGATTTAAAATAGAGTCAATTCTTTCGTCGTTCATTGCAGAAAAAACTTTATGAAATTTCAAAGCCATCTTTTGTTCATTCAGAATTTTCTTCTTCCATTCAATTTCATAAAACGAAAAAACAGACTCATCAAACTTGTCAATTTCAAAAGCTCTCTGAACGGTTTTCGCTGCAATCTCTGCACAAACAAAACCGTAATATATTCCTCCAAAAGTTGTGGGCTTAATCTGCCCTGCAGCTTCACCAACTGCAATAACCCTATCAGAGAAACTCTTAGACAAAGAACCCATAGGAAGAAGGCTAACTTTCATCTTTGAAACAGAATCTATCCTCCCATTTAAAAAATCATTTTTCAAAAACTTCTTTAAATAATGACCGGCTTTATTTTTTGAGATCAGCCCAATCTTACATCTATTTTCAACAGAGGGTGCAATCCAAGCAAAAAAATCAGGTGCAATATCTCGCCCTAGAAAAATTTGCGTTTCTTCTAAAGAATCGAAAGAAGCTTCTACCTGTGCTCCTTGCACAAAGTCTTTAATTTCACCTAACCCAATTTTTCCAATAATCTTAGAACCAAAACCAGTAGCTAAAACACACATTTTAGAATGAATGTTCTGCCTTTGACCATTAACATTGACACTTAACTTAACACCCAAGTCACTAATTACTAAATCTTTTACTAAACAATTCATTTTGTACATAACGCCCTTTTCTTGTGCTTTACTACATAGTTCTTTATCAAAAGAAGCACGGTCAACCACATACGCCAATGGTCTTTTGGGAGAGTATTCTACGGTAGAACCAGATGGAGAGTGAACAACAATATCCTGCATTTTCCTCTGGATTACATGCTTGGGAAGATCGAAATTTTCAAATGATTTTAAACCAATAATACCAGAACAGTTTACTGAATCAGCAACATCAATATCTTTATCAACAACCAAAACCTCAAGACCGAGATCGGAAAGAAGTGTCGCAAGATAGGACCCCACGCAACCAGCACCAACTACTACAACGTCAACCAATATTTTCATCTCCTGAAATCATTTTCACAACTACATCTTTTTTCCACGATGTTCCCACTTACCTCTCAACGTTATCAAAACAGAAAAAACAACAAGTCTCAAATCCAGCAAAAAACTTTTCTTCTTAATGTATAAAAGATCGTATCTAAATTTATTTCTTCTTGGGGTATCATGACTTCCATATATTTGAGCTAATCCAGTCAAACCAGGAACTACGGATAATCGTTCTTCTGCGCCCGGAAATTCGGATATTTCCTTAAATGTTCCATCACCTAACGCTTCTTTTTCACCAGGTCTTAATGCACGTGGTCCTACGAAACTCATGTCGCCCAAAAAGATGCTAACCAGTTGAGGCAATTCATCCAGAGCTGTAGAACGAAGAAAAGACCCTATTTTCGTAATTCTAGGGTCATTCTCAGATGACTGAATAGGACCTAATCCTTTTTCTGCATTTTCAATCATAGAACGAAATTTCCAAATACAAAAAATCTTTTGTTCTTTTCCAATTCTCTTTTGAGCATAAAAAACCGGCCCACCATCCTCAAGCTTAATTAATAAAGGAACAATGACCCAAAGAGGACTTGAAATCAGCAAAGCAATAAGAGATAAAAAAATATCCATTAATCTTTTCATTTTCCTTAATCTCTCGGGCATATAACAAATACAGCAAAAGAACAAAAGAAGATAGAAACCTGAAAATTAATAACAATTTAATCTTTGTTTTCTAAAAAAGTTTCTTCAAACTCATATATTTTCGTAACTGGTCCTTTTTTTCCACTCCAGACATCCTCATATTCTTCTAAAGCTTCATCATATAGTGTGTGTATTTCGGGAGCACATGTGTCATTATCAAAACCACCCACTAAATTTCTTGTCTTTTGAATCTCAAGATCCTCTTGCCACATAGAACTGAATCTAAAATTCACAAATTTAGCAAACAGAGAAGGAAAATAAGAGACTAATTTTGGCACTTCTATAATGTACTTATTGTGAGTAAGCACGAAGTCACCATCCTGTTCAAGAGACAAATGATAATATATTTTCCTTCCTGAATCAGTATCCATATAGATTTGCTTATACAAAAAGTTTTCACGATCAAGAACTCTAATTGCAAGAAAAGTTCTAGAAAAAGGAAGATATGGAAGCACCAAAGATTTGTACAAAAAAATTTGTATATTTGAATTGTCAAAAATGACTTGCATTGCTCTAATCTGTTTTGGGTGTGTATGAACAAAATGCACATAATCTTGTGCATTATCCCAAACAATATCTAAAGGATATTTAACCTTAGTTACTCTGTTTATTCTTATTTTTACCATGGTAAATTTTTAGCTCTATGAAAAGAACCAT
>PASS01000026.1 GCA_002712165.1 Fidelibacterota bacterium | reverse complement strand
TTTGATAATGTAAAATTAGAATGGATAAAAGCCCATACAAATCAAACAGATGAATTATCTATTGGAAATGAAGGTGCTGATAAATTAGCGAATATGTCTATTGGAGAAGGAGAGTGTCCTTATAATAACCCAATTAATCATATTTTAGATGAACAAACAAAGACAGATGAAACCAAGTTGCACTTCAGCCCTGGATCGTCCAGCCACTCGACACGAAGCGGTGATCACTCTGAGATTGAGACCCCAGATGGTAAAGGTTTAATTACAAATCAGAAAGATAATACTCCTCAATTAACACAAGTATTAAGATTAAAGAAAATACAATATAAGAAGAAAAAATATTATATAATAATTGATGAAGATCCACAATATATTTATAAAATAGAAGGGAATAATAGTATAGGAGATAAAGTAGGAATTCAAGAAATAAAGGATAATAAAAAAAGAATACAATTCTATTAAATTATTTTCTATATTATATATATATAATAATGGTTAATTTATGCTTACAGTTACAGGTATTTATTTTGTTAGTTATATTAAGTATATTAATTAAGGTTTTGAACGCTTGGTGGAATATTCAGTTAGTTAAACCAAGAATAACAAGTGATTATATTACTGGAGAGATTCAATTAGGTACATTAAAATCTATAATCTTAACATTAGTATTTTCAGCATTAGTTGGATATATGATATATTTAATATGTAAAGGTGGTGGTAAATTCTCAGATGAAATAGCATGGATAGTAACCTTTCTACCATTTGCACATGAACTATATGTACATTTAGTTTCATCATTACAGAGTATTGTACATGGAAGTAATGGTAATTAATGAATTGTATGTATTTCATCACATATATAATATATATCATCATTGAGTAGTATATGCTCAAATGAATAAGTATGTATATGAAATTTACTTGTAATAACCTTATTAATTAGTTCATTAAAATTATACTTTTTTAATACGTATAATAGTTCATCTATAAACTTTGTAATTATATCTTTCATAGAGTCACAATAATTTAGATTAATTGTTACTGTAAATCCATTAAATAATTTTGATGATGATATAAATTGTCGATTATTTTCCTTCATTTAAATATATAATATATTATTAAATGTATAGTTATTATGAATTACAAAAAAAGATAGTTGATAATTGTGAAAATTTAATTGAAAAAATTGCAGATGAAACGGTAACTGATGAAAATGCTATTTTCAAAAAAAATAGATTACTTCAAAAGGATATTGATATACATAAAGAAAGTATTGAAAGACTTAATAAAGAAAATTATAGATTAAATGAAGAGTTAAAAGCTTTACGTATAAAATTTGAAAATTTGTTAAAAGGTAAAAAAACATGAAAGTATATCCATATATAAACAAATTAAAAGATAATAAAATTAATATAATAAAACATAAGTTTGTTATATTAGGTAGTCTATTGGGTAGTGGAGCATCTGGCTCTGTTTATAAATGTATTATAGATGATAGACCATATTGTGTAAAGGTATTATCAAGTAATAACTATGATTCATTAGAATCAATGTTTAATGATTGGTTATATTATGAAATCAACATAAGTAAAAAGGTTAGTCCATCCAAGTATATGCCATCCCTAAGATATATATCATATAAACAAACAAATAAGACAATATATGTATATATAATATATGATTATATTGATGCTTTAACATTATCTGAATTTATTAATAAATCTGAATATTGGACAATTAGTAATAGTGATGTTATTTATTCACTAAAGTTTAGTCATAAGATTAATATAATAAAACAATTGATTAATAGTGTAATCGAGTTACATTCAAAGTATATAGTTCATTGCGATCTCAAACTGGATAATATATTAATAGATAATAATATGAATATTTTCATTATAGATTTTGGTTCTGCGTGTTTAATGGATGATAATAAGCATATCAATATTGATGAATATAATAGTATACTAGGTACGGATGGATATATGGCCCCAGAATTATATGAATATAGTGTTTATTATAGTTCTGATACTTATTCATTAGTTATTTGTATATTTGAGATATTAATAGGTGATATTTGGTGTAACAATAAAATATCACTATCTATTATAGATAAATATATAGAGACTCACCCAGAAATGGATTATAGTACTCTAAAACAAGGGTTAGAGTATGATCCTAATAATAGGCCAATACTCAATGAATTATATAGAATTTTTAATTAAGAAACTGTATATAACTAATTTTTATCATTCATTTAACATTTTTTTTTGCACGTAATAGATCTTGCGCGGCGCGGGCGGCGCGGTTGGCGGAGGAGGCCGGGAGTGCAGGTGTATTACATATATCACCCTTCTGATTAAACATTTTTAATTGTTCTTCTATAATGTATAATTGATCTTTAATACTAAAGATTGCATTATGATAGTAACTATATTCAACGTATTCTTTCTCATAGAAAGAATTATACATTTTATTATGTTTATCTATTTCTTTAAAAATGCAATTTATATCTTCCTTAATATCTACTATATTTTTATTAATATTTAACTGATATGATTTGAATAGTTCATATTCTTTTGAAATATGATCTAATCTAGTATTATGACTTTTCATTTTATTCCATACTAATGTAGTTATTACTACGGTTATAGGTATTATATATATATATATATTTCAAACATTTTATTTTTTAATTAACTACAAATAAATCAAATTTATATATAAATTTAAACTTTAAAATAAATAAATATTCTATCAATGAATATATATATAACTCCAAATATAGTTAGGTATTTTTAAATTAATTATATTTTTAATTTGAAAATATATATATTTAAACAAAAATATATTTATATAATTATGAGTTCGATTGAAAATGTGTTACAAAAATATATAAAAAAAAATGATACCCCTGTAACACATACTATAATACCTAATGAAAACAATATATATTTTAAATGGGGCAAATCATTTCATGTACCAAATGAAGATCTAAAGGTATTTAATAATTATTTATATAAGTTCTTATTTAACAAAAATCAAAGGTTATCATTAACAGAATCTTTTGGAGATATATGTCCTTTAATGTTTGATTTAGATATAAAGTATACATCTCCACATAAAGAACGTCATTATACAACTAATGAATTAATTCAGATTATTAAATTAATTTGGAATCAGATTCAAAATAGTTTTAATCTATTGGATGATTCTTCCGATGAATGTTGGATTACAGAAAAAGTAGAACCTTATTATGAAGAGGTTGATAGTATATATAATATTAAGGATGGAATTCATATAATATTCCCCAATATAATAGGTCATAGAATGGTCTTTAAGGAATTTATGAAACTATTTACGCAAGATTCAATTATAAATGAACTACAAACTATTTTTAAAGTAAATCCATCAAATGAATTATCATCAATATTTGATACAAATGTACAGCGTTGGTTTGTCTATGGTGATGGTAAATGTGGAAAGGAACCCTATCTAATAACAAAATATATATTTTGTAATAGAGGTATATCAATAGATAAATTAATAGATAGATCACAACTGCAGTTAACTGACCTCGACATCATGAATAAATTATGTTTATTAAATGATTTTAAAACCAATATAGAGTACAAAAATGGAATTGATAACATACTTAAAAACGCACCTACAAATAATAGTAACAATATAGGTATATTAAATATGAATATGGATGATAAAGAAAACGAATATGATCCATATGTAGATATTAGTATAAATGAAAGGGTTTCTTCTATTATAAAACAAGACAAGGTACAGAGTATCGAAGATATGGTGTTAACATGTTATACGGTTGAACGGGCTACAAATTATGATACTTGGTGGAGAGTTGGGGCATGTTTAAAAAATGTAGGTGGTGATTTATTATTTGATGTATTTGATAAATTCAGTCAAAAGTCTGAATCATATGAGAGTACTGAAGTATGCAGAAAATTTTGGGATGGATTTACAAAGGATGGATTAAATGAACCAACACTATATTATTGGGCTATGCATGATAATTATGAACAATGGAAAGAATTAAAAAGAAAAGATATTGATAGTAAAATCCGTGAAAGTATAATTAAATCAGGAAAAACATGTAATAACCATGATGATATAGCTAATGTAGTCTATCATTTCTATAAGGATAGATTTCTATGTATCGATTTGAAAAATGATTGGGTACACTTTACAAATCATCGATGGGAAAAATGTACAAATGGATATCTCCTTCAGAGGGGATTAACTGAAGATCTTAAAGAAATATATTATAAATATCACACTATATATAAAGAAGAGAAAGATGCTTTAAAAAATAAAGGTGAATTAGATGCAGTTGAAACTATGGAAAAAAGGGAATCCGCTGCATATAATATATATGATAAGTTTAAAGATATTAATTTTCAAAAACATATAATGGAGGCATGTCGTATTAAGTTTTATAAACCTAATTTATTGGAATTATTTGATACAAATACAAAGCTTATTGGATTTGAAAATTGTGTATTTGATATGGAGAATAATATTCTACGGTATGGACAAGCAGACGATTATATAACAATGACAACAAAGTTATTTCTACCTATTAAACAATCTGAATTACCTATGTCTATTGATGAATTATGGACACATATTCAAACCAGATCAGACCCTATTAATAAATCGGAAGCTATTAAAAAATCAGCATCAACAAATAAAGATTGGAGGGAACTAATTGAATTAGAATGGGATAAACATAAATCTACAAGATTCTTTAATGCTGTCTTTAAAGATATCAATCGATTCTTTGAGCAAATTATGCCTGATATAGAGATAAGGAAGTATTGTATGGAATTTATAGCAAACCGTTTATGTGGTGATGTATTTAAGCAAAGGTTTAGTATATGGACTGGTTCAGGTGGCAATGGAAAATCGATGTTGATAGATCTAATAGAATCAGTATTTGGTGATTATTGTAAAGGCGTACCAGTCTCTTTATTAACACAAAAAAGAAAAGCAAGTAATGCAGCATGTCCTGAAAAGGCTATTCTAAAAGGTGTTCGGTTTGGTCATTTACAAGAACCTGATAGCAATGAACGTATTAATGTTGGTGAGATGAAAGAATTAACTGGTGGTGATACAATTCAAGCTCGAAAATTATATGGTGATGTATTCGAATTCAAACCACAATTTGAGCTGGTTCTTATGTGTAATGAAAAACCAACAATAGACGATAAGACAAATGGTGCTTGGAGGCGTGTTCAAGTATATCCATTTATATCACACTTTACGGATGATAAAGCAAAACATAATAAAGAAAAACATATCTATCCTTTGGATAATAAATTGCAATTAAAGATTAGGGAATATTGGCCTTTAATATTTGCGGGCATTCTATTAAACAAATGGGGAGATTTATCAAAACAGGAATATCCATCAAAAATACCACAAAGCATTCTATTGGAGACAGAAAACTATCAAAATGATTCTGATTTAATAGGTAGATGGATGAAGGAAGAACTAATTGAATGTGATAATACAACTGATTATAATGAATTATATGAAGATGCAAATGATTGGTATGAAGAAATGTTTGGAAATGGTCGTTTTGATAAAAATGAAATTCGAAGGAAATTAATAGATTGGCAAAAGTCTTCAAAGTTTGGCTATTCTAGTGGAGTAAATGGTATTGGTGCTAAGCTAAAATTTAACTTAATAAGTAAGTAATTATTTATTTATATATTATTGATATTATTATCATGTCTTAAATGATATTCCTCAGAATATTCATCTTCAAATCTAATATTTTTTTTATCATCAGAAAGCTTTCCTACTTTAGTATAAGATTCACAATTAAATATTTCATTTGTTTCTGTATCCCACATATATTTAACTCCTTCAAATATGATGAATCTATCATTATTAATTGATGGAGATAGATCTACATCTAACTCTTCTTTATATTTATTTATAATAGATATTAATTCAATTCTATCTACTGAATCTATAATATCCTTTCTTATTCTATATTTCATGGCTAATTGTTTTAATTCTGAGTATTTGTAATGATTGTATTGTACAATACAATCATTATTCATTTGTTGTTCTAATAAGTTTATAATCGCTGATCGAATATCTTCTTCATCATCAACAAGGTCTAATGCTTTTTTACTAATTCCATATTTCAGTGCTTTTTTCTTTAATTCAGAGACTTTTAATTCTTTAAAAGCATTTGTGATTAATATCCCAGGTTTATCTATCCATATACCGTTGTCTGTATCCCATTCCTTACCAATAGGCTTACGCCCTTTTGGTTTAGAATGATAATTATTATTTAGTTTCCATGGGATTGACTTACCTTTATCCTTTCCACTTAGATAATACATAGGCATTTCATCATTATAATCCCCTAACTTCCATACACCCTCTTTAGTTTCAGATATCTTTTTAGAATGCAGTTTACAATAGTTACTATTATCTTTTTTTAATGTTGTACATTGTTTACTATAACCATTCTTATTTGTCCTACAATAACATTGTTTATCATTAAAAGGTGGAATTATACTTGTTTTGATAAATTTATTTACCATTAATTCAAGTGTAGATAGATCCACATTCAATTCTGATTGATATTCATTAATAAATCGATTTAATGATTCACTTATTATATCTACCATATATTATTAATAAAGTATTTTCAAATAAACAAAAATTTTTCAAATTATAATATTTATAAATAGTATTAATCATATAAATTCAATAACTCAAAAAAAATGTTCCATACGGGGCTTGAACCCGTGACCTCGAGCTCATAAGACTCGCGCTCTAACCAACTGAGCTAATGGAACAATTACTAGAGGTGGGATTTGAACCCACGAAGCATAATGCAAATGATCTTAAGTCACTCCCCTTTGACCAGGCTCGGGAACCCTAGTATAACTATAACGATAGATACTTTTTCTACCGAGTTTTTAAAGAGAACTACTCTTTTCGCTAGTAGAAGGATTTGAACCTTCGAAGGCTTTCGCCGCGTGAACTTATTTCAGATAATGTTAAATATCCGGATCATATAATGATCAAATAATTAATTTAACAAATATAACGCTCCTTTGACCACTTGGATATACTAGCATATGTCTTCTGTGGGGATCGAACCCACGACCACAGGATTAAAAGTCCTGCGCTCTACCAAACTGAGCTAAGAAGACTAAAGGTATTNATGTTCCATACGGGGCTTGAACCCGTGACCTCGAGCTCATAAGACTCGCNCTCTAACCAACTGAGCTAATGGAACAANTNCTAGAGGTGGGATTTGAACCCACGAAGCATAATGCAAATGATCTTAAGTCACTCCCCTTTGACCAAGCTCGGGAACCCTAGCGTAAATGGTAACTATATTACAATATTACAATAAATAACTATAAACATACTTTCAAATTTTTTTTTAATTACTACTATTTATGAGGTCTATCAATTGATTGTGCTCATATCTCATATATTACTATGTATAAGATTAGATAGAAACCACTTACATTAATGGGGGGAAATCATTATCAGAATCTAAATTAAATATTGGATTCTTAGATGTACTCTCTATCGATTTCGGCTTATATTTCCCTAAATTTAGTAATTTCTTATCTTTTTGTATTATATTATAATCATCTACTATTACAAATGATACTTCAAGAACTTTATTGTCTAAATTATAATTAGTAAACATATTATTATCCATTGTCCTTGGTGATATACCATTCTCTATAGTAAATTTACCCATACCTCGTATAGGCTTGTCTACAATATAATATAAATCTATATATTTCGTTTGTAAATCTAAAGCTTCTATTATTTTATTCTTTAATACTAGTATTGTATCATTTAATTCACATGTAAATGTATATGCTTTATTATTATAAGATAGCTTAAAGGTAATCATCAATATATTATTTTATCTATATATATATTCAAATTATATAATAATAATACCTTTAAATATATATATGAATATATCAATAACAAAGAAGGCATGGAATAAATTAACGTCTATCCTAAGGTCAACAAATAATCAATATGGATTCTTATTTTCGGCTAAATCAGGTGGTTGTAATGGTTTTAATTTTCAATTAAATACCTTAGATAAAGAAAAATATACAAAATTAAATAACTATAAATATAAAACAGTATTAACTAATAGAAGAACAAAAGTATACATTGATCCCCTTAGTGAATTATATTTAGTAGGGACAGAAATAGATTATATTAAAGCAGATTATAATAAAAATATTTTTGAAAGTAAGTTCATTTATAATGTAGATAAAGATATATTATCTACATGTGGATGTGGTATATCATTCAATAAGAATTAGTTTATGCCGAACAAGTCTCACAATTATCTGGTTTGATAGAGAATTGTAGTGCTTTTGATGAAGGCCTTGACCTTAGATAATACATACCGGTCTTTAATCCATTACTCCATGCATAAAAATGCATAGATGATAATTTCGATATAGTAGGTGCTTCCATAAATAGATTTAAACTTTGTGATTGACATATATATTTTGAACGGTCTATTGCTAGGTCAATAATATCTTTTTGTTTTATTTCCCACGCTGTTTTAAATATATCTTTAATATATTTTGGTATATTATTAATGTTTTGAATAGACCCGTCATTCTGTATTATTTTATCCTTCATTACTTCATTCCATAAATTACATAATTTCAAATGGTAAATTAGATATTCATTTAATACCATATATTCACCTGCTAATACTCTACGCACATATATATTAGATATTAATGGTTCAATACATTCATAGTTTGAAAGAATTTGAGATGTAGAAGCAGTAGGCATTGGTGATACAAGTAAACTATTCCGAATACCATATTTCTTTATTTTACACCTTAATTCACTCCAGTTATGTAATTCATCAGATAGTTCATAATTCCATAAATCTGGTTGTAATTTACCATGGTACATTGGAGATCCTATATAACTTGAATAAGTACCAAGATAGTTATTTCTATTTAATTCACCCTCTATTGGATTTAGTAATGATTCTAATTCTATTATATGTACCTTAGTACTACTATCCATTGGATCCATATTCTTAAGGTCCTTTAACTTTTTCATCATAATTTCCCTCTGTTTTGATATCTCCATAGATGCTTCTAGTGCTCCATAGTAAATTGTTTCAAATATTTGTTTGTTTAATAATTTTGCATCCTCACTATCAAATGGAATACCCATTTCATAAAATACATTAGCTAATCCTTGTACACCTATTCCAATCGGTCTATGCCTTAAGTTCGATCTACGAGTTTTCACAGTTGGATAAAAGTTATTATCTATTATATTGTTTAAATTAACAGTTATTACTTTAGTTATTTCTTTTAATCTATTATAATCATAGCTTGGTTTAGTCATGTTAAATAGATCTATATATCCACCTATAAATGAGTTATCTATTGTATTAAAAATTTTAGGATATGTATTACTTACACCCTTATACTGATCTTCAATACAACGGTAATCTATTTTATCATAGTTAATATTTAATTGAATACATAAATTCTCAGCCATAGTACAATATATGCAATTTGGTTTCGAATAGATTGTTATATTTATATTAGATGTATCCTTCCTAATTATGTATTTTTTTAATGATATAGATGCTAAATTACATACAGCTGTTTCATCTTTATCTGAATATTCAATAATCTCTGTACATAAATTTGACGATTGAATCACCCCTAAATTTTGTTGATTTGATTTACTATTACAGCTATCTTTATATAACATATATGGAGTACCTGTCTCTATTTGAGAAGTTAATATAGCATACCATAAATCCATTGCATTTATTTGACGTACATAGTTTCCTTCAGATTCATATCTTAAATATAATTCATTAAATTCTTCACCGTAGACATTCTCTAATCCAGGGCATCTATTTGGGCAGAATAAGGACCATTTTGAATTTGTTTTGACTCTTTCCATAAATAAATCACATATCCATAATCCATAGAATAGATCTCTTGCCCGTTCATGTTCATTACCATGATTCTTTTTTAATTCAACAAATTCCATAATATCAGCATGCCATGGTTCTATGTAGATAGCAAAAGACCCATTTCGTTTACCTCCACCTTGATCTATATATCTAGCTGTTTCATTAAATACCTTTAACATAGGTACTATTCCATTTGATATACCATTTGTACCATTAATATAGGATCCTTTTGCTCTTATATTATGAATTGATATACCTATTCCACCTGCATATTTTGATATATGTGCACAATCTGTAATAGTATTATATATACCGGTTACAGAATCAGCTTCCATCTTTAAAAGAAAACAACTTGATAATTGTTCTCTATTAGTACCTGCATTAAATAATGTTGGTGTTGCATGTATAAAGTATTGATCAGACATAAAATTATATGTTTGAAATGCTAAGTCTAAATTATTTCTATGAATTGATAAAGCAACCCTCATAAATAGGTATTGTGGTCTTTCAATTACAACATTATTATACCTTAATAAATAACTTTTTTCTAGTGTTTTAAATCCAAAGAAATCAAGTAAATAATCTTTTTTACTGATAATCTTTGCATTAATTACATCCTTATTTGATTGTACTGTATTATATAAACTTTTATTAATAATCTTATTATTATACAATATTTCAATAACATCTGAAAATATAGGTGAAGTATTTTTATGGTGATTTGATATTATTATTCTAGATGCTAATTCTTTATAATTAATATCTTTAGAATATAATGCTATACATGTTTCACATGATAGAATATCTAATTCTTTTGTAGAAATTCCATCATATATCTCAGAACAAACCTTTTGTGCTATTATTGATATATCACATATCAATCTAGGATATTCATTTAAATTACATAAACTATTTAGTCGGTTCTGAATTTTATCAAATGAAACTTCTTCAAATCTACCATCACGTTTTTTTACTTTCATAATATATATATATATACTAATAACTATTATTATTTTAAATAGAAATTCAAATATATACTTAAAATAATATATTTAAATATATTATTATGGCGTCTAAATATGCAGAATTACAGAATAATTTAAATATTATCAAGAAATCTAAGTCTATTCAAGATATATCTGTAGATAAAGGTAAACTAATTACAAATATAGATAACGGTTCAATAAATGAAACGGAATTTATTGTTTATTATACATTTAACGAGATACTACATATGATAGAAGAAAATGAAATACCATACCATAACAAATATAAATTAGTTGATGATCTAGAATCAGTATTTAATAAGTATTATAACTATTCACATAATCATATTAAAAAGGGTATACTAGATACTATTAATTCTAGAATATGTAATCTATTAATTCGATATAATGAAAATAATTGCATAGATTACCTATGCAGAATAATGTATAATTTTATCAATGATTTTAAGGAAATAAGGAAAGATAATTTATATCACATAAGTAATGATATATGGGGTACAATTATTCATAAATTAAATAATAATCGTACTAGTAATAATGATTTAATAGACAGTATTCTACATAGTTCAAGTGATGAAATTGATACTGATTTTAGTGGAAGTGGAAGTGGAAGTGGGAGTGAAAGTGGAAGTGAAAGTGGGAGTGAAAGTGGGAGTGAAAGTGGGAGTGGAAGTGGGAGTGGAAGTGAAAGTGGGAGTGAAAGTGGGAGTGGGAGTGGAAGTGGAAGGGGGAGTGAAAGTGGGAGTGGGAGTGGAAGTGGAAGTGGAAGTGAAAGTGGGAGTGGGAGTGGAGGTGGAGGTAGAGGTGAAGGTGAAGGCGAAGGCGAAGGTGTAAGTGAAGGTGGAAGTGGATGTGAAAGTGAAAGTGGAGGTGAAAGTGAGGTACGTGTTACAAGTACTAATATAGATAAAGAACCTATTGATAAGGGTAATGATATAATAGAAATAGAAGATGATTTTATAAATACATTTGTTATATTAAATTCTTTTTTTAATTATTTTAAGGATAAGGAGGATTAATCTTATAATATATATGGAATATATCGATAATCATCGTTACTATATAAAGTAACGGTATATATATCATTATTATTACCTATATTAACAGTATCTGCATCTCTAAGTTCAGTACACCCCCTTTCATCTGTACATTTATTATTTGTTATATATACAGGTATTTTTAAAGATAGATTTGAATCAGTTGATGAATAATAGTTCCAATGTTGTGATCCAGCATATGTCTGCCTACCATATAATGGTTTAATATCTTGTTGATTATTAGTAAGTATACCTATTTGTTGATATTGTGTAGGCATTCCACGTGTTGGAGTATTTATAGGTATATAATTAACTGGTTGATTTGTTGGAGGAGCTATCCTAGTAGGGTAATATTTACTAGGAGGTGATAACCTTTTTGTTAATCTATTCTCATTATAATTTGTATTAACATGAATAGTATTATCTGGTAATCTATTATCTGGTATATCAGTTTTATTTGATGGTATATTTATTATAATAGGGGGTGCTTTATTATATTTTATAACATCTGCATTATTATATTTTATAACATCTGCATTATCATTGTTTATATATATACATATTGATAATACATTTATAAAAATTATTATTAATATAAATAGCTTTATAATATTATTTTTCATATAATTATAGATATATTTTATTTCTTTAATGTATAATATTTTTATTTTATCTAATTAATATAATAATGGAAGATATAAAAAGAAAGATAAAAAAAATAGAGAGTGAACATCTATTAAAATTAGTTAAAGAGTATGAAAAGCATGATATAAAAAAATTATATAGAATATATGATAAAATTGATTTTGAAATTAATAATAACAAGTTAGAACATGATAAATCATCAAAAATAATAGAACGTTATAAGAAACATAAAGTATGTTATGATTTAGATACAATAGAAGGTAAATTATTAATATTAAAAGCAATTAAAACTATTGTAAATAATAAGGATATAAAAGTAGAGAATAAGTATAAGGGTTATCCTAGTTATAATAACATTAATTTTTCAAATGAAATACGTAATAAATTTGAATTTAGACCTATATTAACACATAATAATCACTGTGATTCAGGTATATTTGAGAAACAACCGCATCAATTATTTTTAAAAAATTTTATATCAAATAATACACCATATAGAAGTATATTAATATATCATGGTACTGGATCAGGTAAAACATGTACAGGAGTATCAATAGCGGAAAATTTTAGGGATGTATACTCTGATGTAAATAAACGTATAATAATATTAGCATCAAAGAATATTATAGAGAATTGGAAAAAAACCATTTTTAATCCATTGAAAGGTAATGAACAATGTACAGAAGATATATTTATTAAGATTGTTAAAGAAAATATGAAGGGTATTAATCATTTAAAAATAACAAATAAGAAAGTTGCACAAATTATAAAGAAGTACTATGAATTTTATGGATATCAAAAATTTGCAAATGATGTAAAGAAAATAATCCATGAGTATTCAAAGAATGCAAATGATGATGATAATATTAGGTTACAACATAAAGCTATTCGGAATTATTTTTCAAATAGAGTAATTATTATAGACGAAGTACATAATATTCGTAATAATTCAGAATACAATGAAAAAGATATAATAACAATATTAACATTAATCGCAAATATAGCTACTAATTTAAGGTTAATACTACTAACGGCAACCCCTATGTATAATACATCTAGTGAGATTATATGGTTAACAAATCTAATGCTACTCAATGATAATAGAGATTTAATCAAAGAATCAGATATATTTAAAGAAGGGGGTATTACAAAGAAAGGTCGTCAAATTCTATCTTCAAAATTAAGGGGTTATGTATCATATATCAGAGGTGAAAATCCATATACATTTCCAATTCGATTATATCCCAAAGATAATGGTGATAAAAACTCTATGAATGTATATCCAGATATAGATTTATTTGGGGATAAAATATCGAATCCAATTAAATTCTTAAATCTATTTGGATGTAAGATGGAAAATTATCAAAAATATATATATAATAAACGGAAAAATCAGTTAATAAAAGGTCGGACAACATTAAAGATAGATGATGAAACTGAATTAATGCAAATATCTAATATAATATATCCAGGAGGAAGTGAAACAGTAATAAAAGATGTTTATGGAGAGAGGGGGTTTTTAAATACTTTTGAACTTGTAGGTGATAAGAAGAATGGTAACTATAGATATAAGAAGAATATGATACAATTCCTTGAAAATGGTAAGTTAAATAAATTCTCTACTAAGATAAGTCAATTAATAGAACGGATAAAGAGTTCAAGTGGTATAGTTTACATTTATTCACAATATATATATAGTGGTATTTTACCATTAGTTATGGCGTTAGAGCAACATGGATATAAGAAATATTCAGGGGAATCTATTTTTAATCATGAAGAATGGAGTGAAGGAAAAAAGAACTGTAAATATGAACCTATATCATATACAGGAGAAACATATAGTAAGTATAATAGAGGTAATAAGAGTAAGCCATTTAAGCAGGGAAAGTATATTGTAATAACAGGTGATTCAATGTTATCAAAAGATAATACTAAGGAAATAGATGCTTTAATAAGTGATGATAATAAACATGGTGAAAATGTAAAGATTATTATTGGAAATGTAGTTTCTAGTGAAGGTATTGATCTAAAACGGGTACGGGAGATACATATTTTAGATCCATGGCACCATTTAAACCGTTTAGAGCAGGTAATTGGGAGAGGTATAAGGTTTTGTTCACATAATGATTTAGATGATAGTAATAATTATACATTAAAGAATGTAACTATTTATTTATATAATGCATATATTAATGAAAAGGAATCCATAGATTCATATATATATAGACATGCTGAATTTAAGTCAATTAATATTGGTAAAGTTGAATTATTATTAAAACAAAATGCAATAGACTGTTCATTATTTTATTCAAATAATATACTTGATGAAAATATAAGACGTATAAATATAGTTTCATCACAAGGGAAACATATATTAAATTATAAACCAATTGATATAGAGTATTCAAAGATATGTTCTTTTTCAAAAGAATGTAAATACAAATGTATTACTAATACAAATAAATATGAGATAAATTATGATACAGTTAGTAATGAATCTATCACTTATCTAGCAAATGGATTGTATAAGTACATTCAAGAGTTATTTCTATTTAAACATAATTACTCTATTGATGAGATAATAGATTATATAGTACAGTATATTAATGTAGATAATAAATTAATATTTTTTGCTATCAATAGTATGATAACAAAAAAACATATTATATTAGACCGTAATAGAACACAAGGATATATAATTAATAGAGCAAATCAATATATATTTCAACCATTAAATATTATCAATGAAGATATTTCATTATATGATAGAACTAATAATTTAAAAAGTACTAATAAATATATTCAATTAGATATTAATTATAGTAATAATTCAATCCATAGATTAAGTAAAATTAAACCGGTTGAAGTATATGATAAAATAGATAATGAATATAATTCTATGAAGAGAGATAAATTATTACAAAATAAACTCTATGAAAAGATACTAACAAATAAGAGTATATTAATTCAATATATACTAGATCGTTTATTAATATCAGAGAGGTTTTCTATTATACATGATATATATATTAAGAAATATAAAAGAGGGCAAGACTTGAATGAGTTAGAGACTATAATATTTAATTATATTAGATGTAATTATATCTATAATATACGCAAATATTATGTATTTGATAATAATAATATAACAGATGAACCAATTGGTATGTATTGTATCTATAAGAATAATCCAATATATATGATATTTGATGAAGACAAATATGAAAAATCTAATGAGATTAAAGCTTTAAAAATTTCAGAATATATAAAGACTTACAAATCAAAAAATAGTTATCAAAATAAGTATAATAAGTTACCAAATATATGGGGTTATGGATATAAACAATATAGAAGTGGAGAGGAACAATTATATTTAAAGGTTTCGACTACAAACGGAGAGAAACCATATGAGGGGGTTCTTTGTCAGGATTCAAGTCAAAGTTCAGATAAACGACAAATAATAGAGTATATGGGTAAATATTTTACTAAATATTTTTCAAAGGATTTATACAAACCGGGTATAATTAATTCAAAAAAAAATATATGTAAGTTATTTGAATTAATATTAAGAATCGAATCAACGAATAAAAATTATTATTTAAGCTATGATTCAATTTATTTAAAATACGCATAAAGAATACTAATAGGTAATAATTACTTATTTGAATATTATTCTATCTTCTAATATTCAAATTTAATTTGAATACTTTTATAATTAAATATATATTATATATTAATTGTATAGATGGATATAATATATGAACAGATGATTACAGAGGATGTGTATATTAAACCAGATAATTTAAATGGAGATATAGATAAAATTATATTAAAAAAGCTACAAAGTAAGTATGAAGGTTATAGTAGAAATGAGGGGTACGTATTAAAGGATAGTATTCAATTAATTGAAAAGAAATTAGGTAGGATAAAAACTATAAATAATAAAAGTATGATAATTTTTAACGTAATATTTAAATCAGAGATAATAAGTCCAAATGATGGTGATATCATAAATTGTAAAGTAGAAAATATAAATAAGATGGGATTATTGGGATATTTGGATTCGAAAGAGTTAAATTCAGTTTCGGTTGATACAAGTCCTTTATTAATAATAATACCTAACAATAAAGAAATATCAAAATATACCCCAGGTGATAAGTTAAAGGTAAAGGTACTGGCTAAACGAATTAAACATAAATCGACATTTATTCAAATTATAGGTGATCTAGTAGAATAGGTATAATCTCAATATTAAATAAATAGTGTATTATATAATGGATAAAAGAAGGTATATTTATAATTCTATAAATTCAAAAAAATTAGATAATACAATTATGTTAAAGTTTATAAATGATTATTCAATCAAGTATACAGAAAATGCAAATGGTACCTTTATTAATTTATCAACTATTGATGATAAATATATTGATATATTATATGATATTATAGAGAAGAATATATCAATAACATATATAGATAATATAATACCAATTATAAAAACAGAATCG
>PASS01000056.1 GCA_002712165.1 Fidelibacterota bacterium | reverse complement strand
AATTGCAGCACCAAGTTCGGCATAGGTATTGGCAATCACATGACCTATATGTCCTGCACCACCGGTTACAAGCGCAACTCGGCCCTTTAGGGACAAAAGTTCTGAAACAGACCTCATTTCTGAAAACCTTATTTATCGGACTTGACTTTACCACCCACGGTTAAGCTCTAGGAAACAACCAGTCAAACTCGCGCCTCGCCTGATTGAGATCATCTGTCCGTCCAATATCTACCCAGTATTCGCGCAAAGGAAATACGGTCGGACGGCGACCATCATTTGCTAGGATATTTAGTAGGTCAGGCATGTCGAGTGATTTACCCTCTGGAACTTGGCTGATCGCATCCAGACCAAGCACATAAATTCCGGCATTTACAAAAACTTTTTGAGCCGGCTTTTCTTCAATCGAAGAAAGAAAGTGATCATCGGCTTCTACCACCCCATAAGGGACCGTAAAATTATATTCACGAACACAAATTGTTGCAGGGGCATTATGCTCTTCATGAAATTTGACTAGGTGATTGAAGTTTACCTTTGTGAGCAAATCGCCATTCATAACGATTAGAGGTAGTGATGGCGGATCTGAAAGAAGTGATAAAGCGCCCGCTGTTCCCATAGGTTTAGTCTCATAAACGTAACTGATCTTTGCACCCCATTTAGTACCGTCCCCAAAATGATTCTCGATCGCTTCTTTCTTGTAATTCACCGATATGAAAATACTAGTAAAGCCCTGGTCCACGAAATTTTCGACGATTGTTTCTAGAATGGGTTTCCCACCCACCTCTAACATTGGTTTAGGCACTTCATCAGTGAGAGGCTTTAGACGTGCACCAAGCCCTCCAGCCATCAGCATAACCGGATTTGTCCCTAAATCTGTTGCCTGCAAATCCTTCAAGGCCCTTAGCCCAACTACTAGGCCCGATTCGTCCACTATAGGTAGATATAAGATACTGGACTGTCGCATTACCTGCAGAACGGATTTGTCTGTAGAGCCTGCTGATACAGTGATGGGCGATGCGTTCATAATCTCAGATACACGGGCACTCAAAGAGATCCCCGCAAGCAAGCCCCGACGGATATCGCCATCAGTCACCGTACCAAGCAAACGGCCATTTTTATGAACCAAGCCAATAGGCACGCCGTGTGTATCGATGATCTTGAGGGTTTCAAGAATCGTTGCTTCTGCCGTCACCAGGTTCTCGCGAAAGTCCCTCTTCATCAAATCCTACCCTTGGATGTGGCTACCGCTTTACATTATTTTAGGTCTAGCAGGATTGCCTAGAGCCGTCGCACTCGGGGGAATATCTTTTACGACCACCGCGCCTGCGCCCACAACTGCGCCATCTCCAATAGAAGTGCCCTGCTCGATAATTGCACCCGCACCGACATGACAGCTTTTACCAATATCCACTTCTCCTCCCAGTATCGCACCCGGCGCGATATGGCTGTGATCTCCAACGCGGCAACCGTGATCAATTTGCGCTCCGGTATTGATGATCGAATTCGCGCCAATGGTACAGCCGGGGTGAACAATCGCACTGGTGATGATGTGGCTTCCCTCCCCAAGGGTCGCCCCCTTTGAAATGACTGCGTTGAGACTCCGCACTTGCATAAACATATACCCTTTACTCTTGAACCTCTCAAAGAGTTCGCGGCGCGGGCCCAGCCCGCTGTCACCAATTCTCGGGGCATTACCCAAGGCGTTAATAAGTAAAACAGACTTCGGGTCACGCCTCAGCACACCTTCATCATCGTCGACAATAGGTACGTCGTCGATCGCCTTACCGTGAAGTGCGGGATTATTATCTGCAAGAGCGGCGACCGATTGGCCTGACCGTCGCATGATGTCTATAACTACACGAGCGTGCCCACCTGCACATAAAACTATTATATCCTTCGTTTTAGTCATGACTATCAATCAATTCATCGGGGGTATAGTCGCGCGTCGCGCGCCGGCCAATGTATGACCAATATGAAAGCGGCGACACACCAGTTCCAGGCCTCTTAGCACCTAGATTAGTACTGTTGAAGACCTCTCCTTTTGCGATTGGCCTTAGGGAGACAAGACTCCTACGCGCCACTTTGCGTGTTTCTATTTCACTTTCGACAGGTGCCTTCTTATCAGAGCCTAAGGCTCGCTCTACAGTACGAATCGCCAGAATCATCTCGGTGAGTTCTGCCGGTTTCAGAGATGCTCTATGATCTGGTCCGCTTAGCGAATTGTCTAATGTGAAGTGCTTTTCGATAACACATGCACCAAGACCGGCTGCGGCGGTCGCAACTACAATGCCTGCGGAATGGTCTGAGATTCCAACCGGAAGGTTGAATTTTTTTGCTAGTGCTGTCATCGCACGCAGATTTATTGTTTCAGGTGGGGCTGGGTATTCCGAAGTACAATGTAGGATAGTGACGTTGCTGCGCAAAGCTGCCTGGCCAGAATCTGACAAAAAGGACTTCTTAAATTGGCCTAGCGATGGAGCCTCACTAACCAATGTATAGCCAAATGCTAATATTCCGAGAGCAGCTTCAATATCATCGAATGCGGACATGCCAGTGGACAAAATTATGGGCAGGCCTGTGCGTGCCATGTCTAATAATAATGGAGCGTTCGTAATCTCACCGGAAGCAATCTTCAGTCGCCTAACCCCAATCGTATTGGCAAGAAAACCAACACTGTCGACATCAAATGGTGTGGATATAAACTCGATGCCGGCATCCTGACACACTCCAAAAAGATGCTGAAAATCATCATCCGAAAGCTCTAGAGCTTTCAGCATCTCGATCTGACCACCACTGGCTCCGGTATTGCGCGCCTGATAATTAGCCTTGGACGCCAATGCTGTCGCAATTTTTTCAGCCTTAAAGGATTGGAATTTGATCGCATCAGCTCCAGCCTCAGCCGCGGCCTTGACCATTGCCACGGCGCGAGCACGTTCGCCATTATGGTTGACGCCGGCTTCAGCAATTATGAAGGTCGATAAGAGTGTCACGGCAATTCAGTAAAAAGTTTCATAAGTTCCCTAACCTGGGATATCTCGGTACAATAAGGGTTAACGGTCTTCAATTGAAGCTGAACCACGCAATTGTCTGTTTAGTAATCAAAAGTGAGTTCATGCCCATGGCGCCTAGACACACTCATAGGTTAATGTGACTGGCTTTTGGCCCTTTTAACTCGCTGGGACTTCTAATGGTTAACGTTGGTTCGGACCCATCCGTTTTATTTCTAATCACCGCCCGCAGTGGATCGCAGGGGGTCCCCCATAAGAACCTCCGCCAAATTGCCGGTTTGTCATTAGTTGGCTTTAAGGCCCGGGCTGCACAAAAATGCAAAGCTTGTAAACGCCTCATCATCTCTACAGACAGTGCTGAGATCCAAGACGAGGCTGCGGCTTTGGGCGTCGAAGTGCCCTTCACGCGCCCTGCTGAATTAGCTACAGCCTCCGCCTCCAGCGAGAGCGTTCTGGCCCATGCTATTACCTGGATCGAGAAAAATGAAGAACACCGCTATGATGCGGTTATGCTTTTAGAGCCCGCATCACCATTTGCCACAGGGGATCATTTGTCGGCCGCCATAACGCTTTACACTTCACGTAAGGCGGATCTGGTTGTGGGTATGCGCGCCGCAGAAACTTCCACAATGTTCATTGGAAAACAGACAGAGAGTAGATCTATTTCCGGTATTGTAGGCAATATGAACACTACCCAAGATCATCGTCGTCAAGCCCACGAGCCTGAGTGGACCATGAATGGGACCTTTTACCTCATTGGTTGGGAAGCTTTTAAAACGAGCGGAAAAATCTATGGTAACCCCGAAAAGTGTTATGGACTTCTAATGGACCGTTGGCACTCCCTAGAAATAGAAACCCCCGAAGATCTTGCTTTGGCGGACTTCGCGACCAAGCAAAGCTATCTCGACCTTTCACCTTGGAAAGAGTGAAGAGGAACGTGAGCGAGATTCGTAAGATCTGCGTCGTAACCGGCTCCCGCGCCGACTATGGACATCTTTCTCCGGTCATGCGTGCCATTGCAGAAGCACCAGAGTTAAAATTGCAAATAGTGGTTTGCGGTCAACACCTAGATGTAAAATTTGGCAATACGTGGGAAGCCCTTCCCGCAGATGGGTTTGATATAGATGAAAAAGTCGATATTGGCCTCACGAAAGACACTAGCCTTGCTACTGCCGAGGCAACAGGCCGCGCTGTAGCAGGATTGGCACAAGCGTTTGAAAACCTAAAACCCAGCATCGTTTTGGTCTTGGGTGATCGCTTTGAGATTTTTGCTGCCGGCGCAGCGGCAACGCTTCTCAGAATTCCCCTTGCCCATATTCATGGCGGTGAAATGACTGAGGCTGCTATGGATGATGCTCTGCGTCAAAGTCTGACCAAAATGGCTGTGCTTCATTTTGTAGCGGCCGAGCCATATGCCGCCCGTGTCCGGCAAATGGGAGAAAAACCCGATCACGTTTTCGTCACCGGAGCACCAGGGCTTGACTATCTGAACACGAAAACATTCATTACCCGAGGGGACCTCGCGAAGGACCTAAATATCGACCTTACTAAAAAGTTTTTTGTAGCGACCTATCATCCAGTAACGCTTGAGCACGATTATGGCGCAGCAGCTATGGAACAGCTCACCTTAGCGTTGGAGACCTTTCAAGATGCGTCAGTTATTTTTACCGGTGTAAACAGTGATCCTGGCTATGCCGAAATTCAGAAAATCCTGCTAAGGTTCTGCTCATCCCAACCATCTAAGCGAAAACTTGTGCAATCTCTTGGCCAATACCGTTACTTAAGCGCCGTGAAAGAAGCCGATGTGGTAGTCGGCAACTCATCTTCGGGGCTAATCGAAGCTCCAGCGCTTTTTACCCCGACAGTTAACATTGGCGACCGTCAGAAAGGCCGTATCAGGTCACCCTCGGTTATCGATAGCGACGAAGATGCGGCAGAGATTACTAGCGCTATTCACCGTGCTCTAGATCCTGATTTTCTAAAGTCCGTCACCTCTCAGACGCCAGCCTATGGACATAGTGGAAACGCTGCCACTCAAATCGCCACAGTTTTGAAAACAGTGAAACTTGAACGATTGAGCATAAAGCAGTTCCACGACATAATCCCAGCTCCCTAATGCTGAAATTTAGGCTTGATATTTTGTTCACTAAAAACAGCAGGTATTGATGTCAAATAAAGATGCGCAAAAAACTGCACTAATAACTGGCATCACTGGCCAAGACGGTGCCTACCTAGCCGAATTACTACTAAACAAGGGTTATATTGTGCATGGTGTGAAACGGCGGTCGTCATCTTTCAACACTGGGCGGATCGACCACCTTTACGAAGACCTCCACAAAACCGACGTGCACTTTTTTTTGCACTACGGCGATCTAACAGATGCCACCAATCTCATTCGACTAGTACAGGAAGTGCAGCCTGATGAAATTTATAACCTTGCCGCACAAAGCCATGTGCAGGTCAGCTTTGATACTCCCGAGTATACAGCCAACTCTGATGCGCTAGGAACTTTGCGATTGCTCGAGGCAATCCGCATTTTAGATCTAAAAAATAAAACCCGCTTTTATCAAGCTTCAACTTCTGAGCTTTATGGAAAGGTTCAAGAAATACCACAGTCTGAAAAAACCCCTTTTTATCCCCGCAGCCCTTACGGTGCCGCCAAGCTTTATGCTTACTGGGTCACAGTAAACTATCGCGAAGCATACAACTATCATGCCTCTAATGGCATTCTCTTTAATCACGAAAGCCCGTTGCGCGGCGAAACATTTGTCACTCGCAAAATCACTCGCGCAGTCGCTGCTATCGAACTTGGTATTCAAGACCGAGTCTATCTTGGAAACTTGAACGCCAAACGTGACTGGGGTCATGCCCGTGACTATGTAGAGGGTATGTGGAGGATCCTTCAGCAAGATACCCCCGATGACTATGTGCTCGCTACCGGCGAGGCCCATACAGTACGCGAGTTTATCGAGCTAGCTTTCGCTGAAGTGGGCCGCACCATAAAATGGCTTGGTAAAGGAGTGGGGGAGAAAGGGGTGGATGGTAAGTCCGGAGAGGTTTTGGTTGAAGTCGATCCGCGCTACTTTCGTCCAACCGAGGTCGACCAATTGCTTGGTGATCCAACAAAAGCACATGAAAAACTTGGCTGGAAACATACCATAAGCTTTAAGGAAATAGTCAAAGAGATGGTCGCCTCAGACATGGGAATAGTGAAAGCGGAAACCCAGCGTTATGGACGCAACGATTAATTCATGACTCTTGCGCCATACTCACTGTTAGGAAAGCGCGTCTGGGTAGCAGGTCATAGCGGTATGGTCGGCACTGCAATAACCCGTCGCCTTAACGGCGAACAGTGCATAATGCTGACCGCAAGCCATAAAGACCTCGACCTTACTCGGCAACGTGACGTTGAAGATTGGATGGCAGAAACAAATCCTCAATGCATATTTCTGGCTGCTGCTGTTGTCGGTGGTATTTTTGCCAATGATTCTCGCCCGGCCAAGTTCCTTACAGACAACTTGCAAATCCAAACCAATATAATCTCTACGGCTCATAAAATTGGCGCGGAAAAACTGCTGTTCTTGGGCTCTAGTTGTATTTATCCGAAGTTGGCCACTCAGCCCATAAACGAAGACGCGCTCCTGTCTGGTCCACTCGAGCCTACAAACCAATGGTATGCTGTTGCAAAGATAGCTGGGGTCAAACAGTGCCAAGCCTATCGCCGCGAGTACGGTTGCGATTTTATAAGTGCCATGCCTACCAATTTGTATGGTCCGGATGATAATTTTGATCTTTTATCCAGCCATGTCTTACCCGCGCTAATTGTAAAAGCGCACAACGCTAAAATCGCTGGTAAAGAAACCCTCACTCTCTGGGGTAGTGGGAAACCCCGACGAGAGTTTTTATATGTGGAAGACCTTGCTGATGCTTGCGTATTTCTCATAAAGAATTATTCCGGTGATAACATCCTTAATGTGGGCTATGGAAGCGACATCACCATCCGCGAATTGGCAGAAGTTGTCTCGGATGTGGTCGGTTTTAAAGGTGAGTTTGAATATGATCTGCAAAAACCCGATGGCACACCGCAAAAGCTTTTAGATTTCACACGACTGCGCAGTCTTGGCTGGCGCGCATCAACAGACCTGCGCACAGGCATTGCCAAGACATATGAGTGGTACCTGCAGAATGAAGCCGGCCGATGACAGCCAATAAAATTGCACCACTCAATACAGCAGATGGCCAGGCGCTATATAAAAAGGCACAAAAACTGATTCCTGGCGGTACCCAGCTTTTATCCAAGCGCCCCGAAATGTTCGCCCCAGGCGTTTGGCCACCCTATTATAATAAGGCCAAAGGAGCAGAGGTCATCGACCTTGATGGAAACAAACTTATAGACATGTCTATTTGCGGCGTTGGCGCAACTGTGCTGGGCTATGCGGATGCAGATGTGGACCGTGCGGTAAAAACAGCCATAGACGCAGGCTCGATGGCCACCCTTAATTGCTACGAGGAAGTCGACTTGGCCGACCTTCTTGTAGAGGTGCATCCCTGGGCGGATATGGCGAGATTTTCACGCTCCGGAGGCGAAGCCATGGCCATTGCAGTGCGTATTGCCCGTGCACGCACAGACCGGCAGGTTATTGCCTTTTGCGGTTACCATGGCTGGCACGACTGGTATTTGTCAGCAAATCTTGCCGACGACGGCACTCTTGACGGCCACCTACTCCCGGGACTTAAGCCACGAGGGGTGCCTCAAGAACTCAAAGGAATGATGCAGCCATTCCATTATAATGATGCCAAGAGCTTGAAGAAAATCGCTACCAAGCACCATGAAAAACTTGCCGCCATTGTGATGGAGCCCGCACGCAACGCCCCTGCACCCGGTTTCCTATCTGCTGTGCGTCAGATCGCTGATGAGACTGGGGCAGTTTTGATATTCGATGAAATAACGGCAGGGTTTCGCCTGGCCACTGGTGGGATTCACCTTACCTTAGGCATTGAACCTGATATTGCAGTTTTCGCAAAGGCGCTGGGCAATGGCTATCCTGTATCTGCCATCATTGGGCGAGAACGTGTTATGTCGACAGCCCAAGACACATTTATCAGCTCCACAGCCTGGACCGAACGTATTGGGCCAACCGCGGCTATTGCAACAATCCGCAAACACCGAAAGGAAGGCGTGCCCGACCATCTTGTTCGGATAGGCAAGCGGGTTATGTCCGGCTGGGCGAAGGCCGCTAAAGGCGCAGGAATCGAAATTGAGGTTTCGGGTATTCCTCCTCTCGCCCAATTCGCTTTTAAGGCGCCAAGTACAGATAATGTGCGCACATTGTTTACGCAGCTAATGCTCGATAGGGGTTATTTAGCAAAGAACACCTTTTACGCCATGTATGCACATACCGATGCGCACATAGACGGTTACAATGCCGCCTGTGCTGAGACTTTTGAGATCATTGCTTCGGCTTTACGATCAAACAAAGTGGAAGGCTTATTGCGCGGACCTGGAGCTCACCGAAGCTTTCAGCGCCTGACCTAAGGATAAGAACTGAGGTAATCAGGCAATTCGGGCTTGCCCCGGCGGGCTGAGGCTTCTACAAAACCTCGTTGTTGTTACACTCGCGCAAAGGGCCTAGCCGGTCCAGACATGCAAGTTTATCTACCCATCGCCGAAATGTCGGTGAACATTTTTCTGGTCCTCGGTCTGGGGGGTATAGTCGGCTTATTGTCCGGGCTGTTCGGCGTGGGCGGAGGCTTCTTGATGACCCCGCTTCTCATTTTTATCGGCATCCCGCCCGGTATCGCTGTGGGTAGCCAGGCGGTACAGATCGTCGCATCTTCGGTTTCAGGGGCCCTTGCCCATATGCGACGGGGCAATGTGGACTTACAGATGGGCGCCGTTCTCACTGCTGGGGGAGTCCTCGGGTCTATATTTGGTGTTTTGCTTTTTAGCCTTCTTAAGCAGACCGGCCATATCGACTTGGCGATTTCCCTTGGCTACGTCGTCTTTCTAGGCGCGGTTGGTGGTTTCATGATGATGGAGAGCTTGCCTGGGGCTCTTAACCGTAAATCTATCAATTTAGCTCTAGCCTCACGGGGCCCGGAACAGCACGCATGGATGCACAGCCTTCCTTTCAAAATCCGATTTCGTCGCTCAAGACTTTATGTATCCGCCTTAGTTCCTGGTGCAATTGGTCTGCTGGTTGGAATATTGGTCGCGTTAATGGGAGTGGGCGGTGGATTTTTGATGGTGCCGGCGATGATTTATTTGCTCGGCATGCCGACCCAGTTAGTGATCGGCACATCATTGCTGCAAATAACTTTCGTCACAGCGGTCACAGGCCTTTTGCAGGCCAGCATTAATCATACGGTAGATGTGGTCCTCGCTCTTCTCTTGATGGTTGTTGCAGTTTTAGGTGCTCAAATTGGGGCGCGGCTTGTTGGAAAAGTGAAGGGCGAACACCTGCGCCTAATGCTAGCTATTATGGTCCTGTTGGTTGGTACTCGCCTTGCGCTTGATTTGATCCTAACACCATCCGATATTTTCTCGGCCGAGGAGTTAGCCTCACCATGATTCGGATTACATCCCGCACTTTTTTTCTATTTTCTTTTATCTACTTGGCTTCAGCAATTTGGGATGTCGAGGAAACCACGGCACAAGAAGTGCCTTTGGTCGCGGCTTTGTCTAGCCACTTGGTCGCCATTACCGCTGGTTTCACAGGCACTGATGTTTTGCTTTTTGGGGCAACAGACGGTCCTGGAGATATCGCCGTTGTGGTGCGTGGGCCAACTTCGGATACAGTCGTTCGGCGCAAAGAGCGCTTAGGCCCAATTTGGGTCAACGGTACAGAGGCGGTTTTACGAGATGCCCCCTCATATTACCGGGTAGCCTCCAACCGTCCGCTAAAAGAAATTGCATCGAAATTATTGTTGTCACAATTCCAAATCGGCCTTGAAAATATTCGTTTGATCAGTGCCAATCAGGTAGTAGATGATAAAATTACCCGTGAGTTCCGTAACGCGTTTATAGATCTTAAGCTTGATGATGGGCTTTATGATCAGGGCCTCGGAGCAGTAAACTTTATGTCTAACCGCCTATTCCGTACCGAGCTTCACTTCCCGGCGCATGTGCCGACGGGTACATACTTAGTAGAAGTTTATCTTTTCCGGGATGGACAAGTAACCAGCGCTGAAATTGTGCCACTCAATATTTCAAAAATTGGCGTGGGTGCTGATATTTACGACTTTGCTCACAACTTAGCGTTTTTATACGGTTTGATGGCTGTGATTCTCGCAATTGCCGCTGGGTGGGCAGCGAGCGCTGCGTTTCGAAGAGTTTAAAGAAGTGGCACCATGAGCACGGGAAAAGTCACTCGTACCGAAGTCAAAAGCAACATAAAGGCTGGCACCGCCAATCGCACATTTCTCGTGGTAGTCGATACGTCGGAAGAATTGAAGGCCGCCTTGCGTTTCGCATGTCGTCGCGTAGCGCGCACAGGGGACTCTATTGCTCTTTTTCACGTAGTTCCTCAAACTGAATTCCACCACTTCGCAACTATTGGCGAACTGATGGATCAAGAAGCGCGAACTGAAGCTAAGCGCCTTCTCCAAAAAGTGGCGGCGGAAGTCCGCCAGCAAACAGGGCGGCTTCCAAGCCTTTACATCCGCCAGGGCGATCCCCTCGACCAATTACTTGAGGTTCTCGATGAAGAGCCCACGATATCTGTTTTGGTCCTCGGAGCAGGCACCGGAAACGAAGGGCCTGGCCTAATTGTCTCAGCACTTTCCGGCAAACTAGCTGGCAGAATCAGTATTCCCGTGACTATTGTCCCGGGCAATCTCAGTAATGAACGCATCGATGCGCTCACGTAGGCAAACATATACTGGTGGCCTTGATTTCCTGGTAATTTAACCCTATTGAATGGCCGCAATGCGGGCCCCCCACCAACCCTTCCAGGAGTATTTAGCTTGTTCATCCAAACAGAAGACACACCGAACCCCGCTGCTATGAAGTTTCTTCCGGGCCGCCCTGTTTTGGAAACAGGTGTTGCCGAGTTCACAAGCCTTGAAGCAGCAGCCAGTTCACCACTTGCTCGCCTTTTGTTTGATATAGACGGCGTGGTGGGGGTGTTTTTAGGCCGCGACTTCATCACTGTCACTAAAACCGATCAGAAAAGTTGGCAAGTTTTGAAGCCGCTCATTCTTGGTTCAGTGATGGACCATTTCACATCAGGGGCAGACGTTATGGAAAGCGTCGAAAAAACTGATGTAGTTGAAGATGAATTTCACGATGACGAAGTTGACGATGAAGTCGTCGTACAGATCAAAGAGTTAATTGAGACCCGTGTGCGACCGGCTGTGGCCCAAGATGGGGGTGATATTATTTACCGCGGTTTTAAAAAGGGCACGGTCTATTTGCAATTGCGCGGCTCATGCGCCGGCTGCCCCAGTTCGACAGCAACGCTGAAAATGGGGATTGAAAACATGCTACGACACTATGTGCCTGAAGTTTCACAAGTAGAGGCAGTGGCTTAGACGTCAGCCTCTATTTCTAAGATTCTATCAATGTATTTAATCAAGAAGGTCAAGAAGGGGAAAGCCACCTTCTATAAGTGGTGCATCATAAACTTTTAGAACTTGGTTAACTTCTAGATCACAATACAAATGGGGAAATAGTTCGCCGCCCCTTGATGGTTCCCACCGTAGGTGGCACGCAAGGCTCTCTTCGCAAACTCCAAGTACGACCATGTTCTTCGCACCTCTATAATGAAGCCGCACTGTTTCACGAAGCTGTGAGGCAGCCGAGAAATGAATATACCCGTCACGGAGATCAAGGCTAGAACCGATAAATTTGCCCGACTCTTGCGCGGAATTCCACTCATCGCGTGATAGAATTTTATAAATCAATACGAAATCTCAATCGCGATGGCATAAATCGGCCTAATTCCTGCCAGACATAAAACCAACAGCATTATATGCCTCTTGCAAAACGCCATTAGCAATCTCGTTCGCACTGTCGGCACCGCGCGCTAAGACATGGTCAATTTCTCTCGGATCAGAAATCAGTCGTTTCATTTCGGTAGTGATGGGGCCAAGCACGCTCACAGCAGCTTCGGTGAGTTTAGTTTTGAACTGTGAAAACTGCCAACCTTCCGTCTCAAGCAGGACTTGCTCTAGGGTGCGATCAGTCAAAGCCGCGTAGATATTTAAAAGATTTGAGGCTTCAGGGCGGCCCTCTAACCCCTCTACCGTACCTGGCAACGGCTGAGCATCAGTTGTTGCCTTCCGGATCTTATGGGCTATCTCGTCTTTGGAGTCGGTCATATTGATACGCGAATAGACTGATGGGTCTGACTTCGACATTTTCTTTTTGCCGTCACGTAAGGACATCACCCTCATCCCTGGCCCTTGGATTATCGGCTTAGGCAATGGAAATAACTGTGTTCCATAATCGGCATTAAATTTTTGGGCTATATCGCGGGTTAGCTCCAAATGCTGTTTTTGGTCCTCTCCAACAGGCACGTGCGTTGCCTTGTATACCAAAATATCGGCAGCCATAAGGTTAGGATAAACATATAAACCAGATGAGGCTGCCTCGCGGTTCTTCCCAGCTTTGTCCTTGAATTGAGTCATGCGGTTTAGCCAGCCAAGACGCGACACGCAGTTGAACACCCAAGCAAGTTGCGCATGGGCTGGCACATGGCTTTGGACAAAAAGAGTATTGGCCGAAGGGTCTAGGCCGGCTGCGATATAACCCGCTGCAACTTCACGAGTGGCGCGGCCCAGCTCAGACGGCTCCTGCCACACTGTGATAGCATGCATATCAACAATACAGAATAAGCACTGATAGTCCGCTTGCATTGATGCCCAATTACGGATTGCTCCCAGGTAGTTTCCGAGATGAAGATTACCGGTAGGCTGAATGCCTGAAAGTATGCGGCCCTTTTTTCCGGTTATGGGTGGCATCAACCCACTAGTCATGGGATCTATCCCTCGCTGTGTTGAACGGATGTTTGGAGCCATCCGTAACCGATACTCCTAATCGACGCGCGGGTGGTAGCGCGCGGTTATTAAATGGTCAAGGTGTCGTTGATTCCTTATTAGAGACCGCTGTGCTTCGCCTAAGTTGATCAAGGTCTGATTTTTCCGCGGCTCCAATCGCTATTGCGCTGAGGACAAAGACAATCACCCCAGTAGTAATAAGAAAGGCAAGAATTATCACGCGCATGAATTCCGGCCCTGCGGCAGCACCATTAGCACCAAATACAGGGCCCACTATGCTGTCTACAACCCATCTGGCAATCCCGAGAGTCCCCATCATGATCACTGTAGCCAATATAATTCTAGGAAAGCGATGGATAAGCCTTGGATCAAGCCTGAAATGACCGCGCCGAAAAAGCACCACCGCCAAGGCTCCGGCATTTATCCAAGCTGAGAGTGAGGTAGCAAGGGCAATGCCAAAATGTCCGAAGACACGCATCAAGATAAGTGCAAACACAACATTGATAACTAGGGAAACTACTGAAATTTTTACTGGCGTCATTGTATCATAGCGCCCAAAGAACCCGGGAGCCAAAGCCTTGACCAAAACATAGGCCGGCAAGCCAATGGAAAATGCGGCTAAAGCGGTCGCAACTGCGTAACGGTCCGACGCATCAAAGGCCCCCCTTTCAAACAACGTCGCAGTAATTGGCCCTGAGAGCATAGCGATGCCAGCTGCCGCTGGAAGAGTAAGCAAAAGTGTAATTTCAACGGCACGGTTTTGGTTGTTCATCGCCGCAGCTTCATTGCCAGCTTGAATCTGGCGCGAAAGCATAGGTAACAAAGCAACACCTACTGCGACACCAACCACGCCTAAGGGAAGCTGGGTTACTCTATCCGCAAAATAGAGCCAAGACACAGCACCGGCTGAAATCAAAGTTGCAAGTGCGTTGTTGACAAGAATATTGATTTGATAAACGCCTACGCCAAGCGAAAGCGGTAGTATGCGTTTTAAAACATCTTTCACTTCCTGCGATAAACGTGGTCGCACGAAACGGATACCGGCCATTGCCCTTCTGCATGCCGCCCACATCCAGAAGAATTGAACTACACCTGCTGTACTAACGCCGTAGGCTAAAAAGAGTGATAGCTCACCCTCTAAGCTGACGGCAATAAGAAGAAATGTGATCAAAGTAAGGTTTAGTAAAATTGGCGTTATGGCTGCCGCAGCAAACCGATCAAGCGCGTTCATGACGCCTGATTGAAGAGAGACTAATGATATGAAAAAAAGATAGGGAAAAGTAATACGGGCAAGCTCTGTTGCCCGAGCAAGCTCACCGGTCTCAGCAAAACCAGGTGCGATTACCGGCATGACCCAGGGCATAAGGGCAATCATCACGGCACTGAAGAGTGCAAGAATACTAGTTAGCACCGCCATAACCTCTTCCGCGAATGCCAGAGCCCGTGCACGGCCATGTTTTTCAAGTAGGTGGGAAAAAACTGGCACAAAGCCGGCAGCAAATGCCCCCTCAGCAAACAGGCGGCGGAAGAGATTAGGAAACTGAAAAGCGACAAAGAAAGCGTCAGCGGCAGCGCCAGCACCAAGAAACGCCGCTATTAAAATATCCCGTGCGAAGCCGGTAATTCGGCTTAGGAGGGTAAAAGACCCAACAGTGGCGACTGCTCGCAAAAACGACGGTGAGGATGAAGCGGCGTGGGACATAGTTTTAGTTATTTACCCTATCCTGCGGTGCTGGGGAATCTAGGTTAACCACCATCCATAACACGATCGAATTGTGCTGTTTTCTAGGAATGTTTCCGACATTCTCAGGGCAAAGGCCTCTCTCTCCTCATCTGATCGCTTGCCTTGATGCTTGAATAGTAGCTTCTTTGGGCGTTTGTTTAGTAGTTATCATAGGCTTGCGTCGGACCGATACTGCATCGGCCTTGACTCCGATAGCCTCTCCTAGCGCTTCTCGTATTTGGCGAATTTTGGTTTCGTGCTCTACTCGCATACCAAAAATATCTTTCACATAAAACACATCTACCACCCGCTCGCCATATGTAGAAATGTGTGCTGAGAAAATCTGTAGGCCAAGGCCCGTCATTGCTTTTGTCACATCTGCTAAGAAACCAGGACGGTCATGTCCATTAACTTCAATGACGCTGCACATTTTAGATGCAGTGTTGTCAATAATTACGCGCGGCGGAACCTCAAGCGCACGCGCACGCTCTAATAAGTGAGAAGTTACTTTGGGCAGCTCCGACTTGAAGCGCAATTGGCCTTCCAAAATGGCTGTGACACGCGACTCGATGCGCGAAATCCAGCTTTCAGATTTAACGGCCTGGCCTTGCTGGTCTTGTATGGTGAATGTATCAACAGCCATGCTATTTGAAAATGTTAGGATCTTTGCATCCACTACTGATACGCCGGTGAGAGTAAGCGCGCGCGCGATGTCTGCAAAAAGTCCTGGATAGTCTTGTGTATAAATTACCATGTGGGTTGCCCCGCGCTCTTCATCGACTGTAAAATCGAATGCCAGCTTTTCATTATCCTCGTCAGCCGCAAGCATGAACCGGGCATAGTGTTCCTGCATTGCAATCCCGAATGTCAGCCAAAACGCCGGNGGCCCGAAATNGATATAAGANTCGAGCACGTCCTTTGGCCAGTCCGNAAGNCGTNCGGCTAGAGCTTNACGAGNCGCNGTCACCCTTGCATCAGTGCCCCCAGCAGCATGCCCACCACGCATAAGCTGATCAGCACGCNTGTATAATTCNCGGAGCAGNGTNGCCTTCCAGTTNTTCCACNCATTTGGNCCAACGGCGCGAATATCTGCACAGGTCAACACCAGAAGTAGCTTTAGTCTCTCTGGCGACTGAACTGCTTCACAAAACTGCGTGATGGTTTGAGGGTCGTCCAAATCTCGTTTAAAGGCTGTCGCGCTCATAAATAAATGACTGCGCACGAGCCAACTCGTCGTTTCGGTTTCCTCGTCTGTAAGACCAAGACGGGGGCATAACTCGTCAGCTATTTCAGCACCAAGACTGGAGTGATCGCCACCGCGACCCTTAGCGATATCGTGCAATAAGGTGGCTACATAAAGTGCTCGGCGTGATTNAATTTTTCCAACCACCTCCGATGCTATAGGCAATTCATCCTTCAAACGCCCCTGCTCAATGGAATTTAGAATGCCGATCGCTCGGATCGTGTGCTCGTCGGTGGTATAGACGTGGTACATGTCGTACTGCATCTGAGCAACAACTCGTGCAAAGTCAGGGATGAAGCGGCCAAAAACACCGCATTCGCTCATGAGTCGAAGTATCGCCTCTGAGCCCTTCTCAGATATGAGTATTTCTAAGAAAATACGGTTAGCCTCACTGTTCTTACGCAGCTCAGCAACCCGACGTGCACTGCTGGTAATATAACGCAAGGTTAAAGGATGAAAGTCTCGACTATGTTTNAGCGCGACTTGAAATATACTGAGCAATTTAATTGGATCGNCCTCAAAAACTTCTTCGCTTAAAACAGAAATGCGGCCACCCTCAACCGGAAAGCCATCNACAGAACGTGTACGCAAGGCCACAGGNAGCCGGAACTTNGGCGTGCCCCTNCCTTGTTCTTCTAAAAGTGTGCAGAAAATACGAGTGAGATCTCCCACGTCTCTGACTACCAAAAAGTAATGCTTCATAAACCGCTCAACAGCAGTTGCCCCAGGACGATCCACATAGCCTAGGCGCGGTGCGATAGTACGTTGAAGATCAAATGTTAAACGGTTGTCTGGCCGTCCCGTNGTNTAATGTATATGACANCGAACTGTAGATAGNAACTCTCGGGCTTTGACGAAGCGGGTGGCAGCGTCNTCGTCGAGCACACCCATAGCTTCTAGTTTGCGAATATCGGAAACGCCGTAGAGNTATTTNGCAATCCAATATAGGGTATGTAANTCACGTAGANCTCCCTTATCTTCTTTGACNTTGGGTTCAAGACGGTAACGTGAATCGCCCAAGTTTTCATGGCGCTGATCACGCTCCGCGAGCTTTGCTTGAACGAACTCTTTCGCCGTACCGTGTTTGACTTCTTTATCGAAACGCGACATCAACTCCGCTGCCAACTCCTGGTCACCCCAAACCCAGCGGGCCTCAAGGAGTGTAGTGCGGATAGTCATGTCTTCTTTGGCTTGAGAGATATTATCGCCTACGGACCGCACCGCATGACCAACTTTCAATTTCATATCCCACAGTAGATAAAGCATGAACTCTACGAGCTGCTCGGTGAGCGGAGTTTTTTTGTAGGGCAGCAGAAATAGAAGATCGATATCTGAATGCGGCGCGAGTTCGCCACGACCATAACCACCAATAGCTACTATGCTGATACGCTCACCGGTGGTTGGCACTCCACGACGAACTGAATAAACGATGGCATAGTCAAAAATAATACGGATTATTTGATCCATGAGATAACTGTGCGCCGCCACTGCATCAACACCGCTGTACCCACCATGTTCAAATCTCTCACGGATAATCTCATTCCCTACCTTGAAAGCCTCCTTCATCACGCTAAGCAGCTCGATGCGCTTAGCTTCTTCACTTATGCTCTCCGCAGCCAATGCATCAAGAACCGCATGGATCTTGCGACGATCAATAATTTCACGAGGTTTATAAATATGGCTCACGTTTTACCTAGAGCGTGGTTAGAAAAGATACGGCGAGCAAACACACCGGCCGACGTCAAATATGTACTATTCTATGAATAAGCAAGCTTACTTCAGCCTAAAGCAATACTCACGTGCTTGCTCGATGATCAGCGCACGCATTGGTCATTCGGAAAAATACCATCCCGGCTTGCCCCTTTAGTTATAGGAATAATCTTAACTACCTCCGAGCATTAGGGATTTGAGCCGGTAAAGGGCTTCCAGCGCCT
>PASS01000055.1 GCA_002712165.1 Fidelibacterota bacterium | reverse complement strand
GAACCTCCATCGAGTTGTGCTTACGGGGAGACCTCAAGAGGTGCCTCCCAACAGCTCATAGGTGTCACAATTCTAACAAACTAACAGATATAGGGCGACCGGCTAAAACCGATAGCAGTATATAACCAGCCGAATGATTAAAGTATTGGTTTTATGGCATTATATGTCTCTCATAAGGGTTCGGATGACGTAAATCTCTGGACTTCCTATACTTAGACTGTTGAAATCGCTGCCAGTGCCGACGTGTACGAATTCTGGGAGGAACGTCATGGTGAGGTCGAATTTACGCTCTTGTTTATTAGTAGCATTTTTTTTCGTGTTTTCAGTTTTTCAGAGTGAGCCAGGAGCATCAGCTACAAAAGACCTTGTTCAGAAAGGCGAATATTTGGCGAGAGCTGCTAATTGTGTAGCGTGTCATTCAACGTATGGTGGTAAAGCGTTTTCTGGTGGACTGCTAATGGCCTTACCATTTGGGCTTGGAGAAATTTATGCCACCAATATTACCCCACATCCTGAAGCCGGTATAGGCAACTACACACTGGAAGATTTTGATGCGGCCATGCGCCTTGGCGTGGCAAAGGATGGGCATATGCTCTACCCGGCTATGCCTTATCCATCTTATGCTGTGATGTCTGATGATGATATTGCTGCGCTATATGCTTACTTCATGGAAGCGGTTGAGCCGGTTGCTGAGCCGACACCACCGAATGATATACCCTGGCCACTCAATGCGCGTTGGCCGTTGAAGATCTGGAACTATTTTTTTTCAACTACTGATCAATATATTGCAGATAGTGCACAAAGCGCAGAATGGAATCGTGGAGCCTATTTGGTGCAAGGTGCAGGACACTGCGGTTCATGTCACACGCCGCGCGGTATATTCTTTCAAGAAGCAAGTTTCAGCGAAAGTGGCGATTCATTCTTATCTGGGGGAGTGCTCGACTTCTGGTCGGCAGGCAATCTGCGGCAAGATATGAACACTGGCCTAGGCCGTTGGTCGAAGAGCGATATAATCGAGTATCTTAAAACCGGACATAACCAATTTGGTTCTGCCTTTGGTACGATGACTGAGGTTATAAATTACAGTACTCAATTTTTGACGGAAGAAGATTTAGGGGCGATGGCTGTCTATTTGGCCTCGCTATCGCCAGTTATGGATGATGAAGGACCCACTTATGCTTATGACCCCGCAGATGAGGATGATTTGCGCGCAAGTCGGCTCGAAAGCCCAGGTGCGCTTATCTACATGCAAAAATGCATGGCTTGCCACCGACCTGATGGGCAAGCTGCATCACCCTACATTCCGCCACTCGCAGGAAATCCAGCAGTGATGGATCCAGACCCATCTTCGCTCATAAATATTACTCTGAATGGTACTCAGCGCATTGTAGTGGGGGGTGTACCTAATGCTTACTGGATGCCAAGATTCCGCAATGGCCTTTCCGATCAGGATATTGCTCAGGTTGTGAGTTTTATACGAAGCGGATGGGGAAATAAGGCAAAATCTGTATCAGCAGAGGAGGTAGCAGTTATACGCAGCGGAACAACAGCGGCGAAGGATAAAGTTCAGATTCTTAAGATGAAATAAAATCCAGCTAGCTACAATAACCTTAGGTTCCACAAAACGTCTGGTGCACCACTTGATCGGGTAGGGGTGGCTTAGTGTAGCGGTTGCATTTTGGGCAGACATCAAAAGGCTTGGTGAGCACCCCTAGCAGAGCTTTGAATACAGAGAAGTCTTCGCTCTCAATAGCCGCTGTGATTGCTTCCTCCACGAGATGGTTGCGAGGAATAAAAGATGGGTTCACCCGGCTCATGGCTTCTCTGCGCATAGCTGGATCTATGTTATCTTCGGAAAGACGCTTTCGCCACTTCATTGCCCAATCATCGAAGGCCAATGGGTTGGCAAACAGGCTACGCGCACTTGTATCACCTTTTTGATCGTCAGCGCTATCGGCCAAATCGCAAAGCCTTCGAAAAGTCAGGGTAAAGTCAGCCTTTTGGTCTGCCATTCTTTTTAGTAGGTCTTGGGCTAAAGTTAGGTCTTCATCTGAACCGTTTGGTAAGCCGATTTTGTTCAAGAGGCCTAAAGTATTTGCCGACTCAAAGCGCGAGTTGAAAGTGTCAAGGGCTTCCTGAGCTTCATTAATTGCTTTGGCCGTATCGTTCGCAAGCAAAGGTAGAAGCGCTTCAGCTAATCGCATCAGATTCCATTTAGCGATGACCGGCTGGTTAGCATAGGAGTAACGTCCCTGCCGATCTATGGAACTGAAAACTGTCGCAGGATGGTAAGTGTCCATGAATGCGCAAGGGCCGTAATCGATAGTCTCACCGGCAATTGACGTATTATCTGTATTCATCACCCCATGAATAAAACCAATGTGCAACCATTGGGCAACGAGCTTAGCTTGGCGTTGAATTAAGCAATCAAGAAAACAACGGTATGGGTTGGCGGCCTCTTTTACCTCCGGATAGTGCCGATCAATTGCATAGTCAGCGAGAATCTTTATCATTTCTTTGTCGCCACGCGCGGCAAAAAATTGGAATGTACCGATACGTATGTGGCTTGCTGCAGTGCGAGTCAAAATAGCGCTTGGTAGTGGTATATCGCGCCAGACTAGTTCGCCCGTGGTCACGGCAGCTAGCGCGCGAGTGGTGGGTACGCCTAAAGCAGCCATAGCTTCGCTGATAAGATACTCGCGTAGAACGGGGCCGATTGCTGATCGACCATCTCCCCGACGGGAGTAAGGTGTCGGCCCAGACCCTTTCAGTTGTATATCTCGGCGCCTACCATTGCGGTCTAAGACCTCACCTAGAAGAATAGCGCGCCCATCTCCAAGTTGCGGCACAAAGTTCCCAAACTGGTGGCCTGCATACGCCATAGCTAGCGGCTCGCTGCCATTTGCGATTCGGTTACCAGCTAAAATTTCGGTACCTTCGGTGGTGAGAAAATCCTTAGGTTCAAGATTGAGCTCATGAGCCAAGGAATCGTTTAGTTGAATGAGCTGGGGATTTTTAACAGGAGTAGGGGAGAGGCGTACATAGAATGATTCCGGCAGACGCGCATAGCTGTTGTCGAAAGAAAAAAAACGTCCAGTAGGGGCTTGATCGATCATACTATTCATTATTCGCATAATACTTTGGATATTCTACACAGGTAAGACTTTGATTGAAAACTAACCTAGACTTCAGCCTTTGCAAGCATATGGACAAAGGCACACGAACAAGCAATAAAATATTAAAAATTATTATTCGATAAGGAGTATTTGTGCATTCAATTATTTTAAAGTCTGCCCAAGATCAGGCACTGGCAGTGCGGCAGAATAAAACTAAGGCAGTCGACTTACTAAGAGCACATTTCGACCAGATCGATAAGTTGAACCCTGATATCAATGCAGTTATTTGGCAGGATCGGGAGTCGGCTCAGAAAATCGCCTGTGACCTCGATAAAGAGGCCCTGAAGGGAGAATTACGTGGGCCACTCCATGGTGTCCCTGTCACAGTAAAGGAATCTTTTGATTTGAAGGGGGCCCCCACTACCTGGGGAGACCCAAAGTATAAAAATAATATAGCTCTAAGTGATAGTGACGTGGTTAAACGCTTGAAGGATGCTGGAGCTATCGTTTTTGGAAAAACGAATGTGCCTCTGAAACTTGCTGAATGGCAAAGCTTCAACGAAATCTATGGAACAACCAATAATCCCTGGGACCTGAGCAGAACGCCTGGAGGTTCTTCTGGCGGTTCGGCAGCTGCTATTTCAACTGGCATGAGCGCTTTAGAGGTGGGGAGTGACATTGGCTCTTCTATCAGAGGGCCGGCCCATTTTTGCGGAGTATTTGGACTTAAACCTACTTTTAAGGTTGTATCGTCAAAAGGACAAAGCGTAACTGACTGGTATTCGGAAACGGATATCTTGGTCGCCGGTCCTCTAGCACGTACAGCAGGTGATCTTAAGTTGGCATTTGAGACGATTCAGGGTCTAAGGGCACTCGAGGGTTCCTCATTTAAAAACACTCTGGCACTAGATGACCGAGCTAAATTAAATCAGTTCCGCGTAGGCCTTAAGCTTGATGATGCCGAAAGTCCTGTAGATAAAACCTATCTAGACGTACTAAAGGAATTTGTTGAAAAGTTGTCAAAGGCAGGCGTGGACATTGTCCGTGATAAGACACCAGAAGTGGATAGCGAAAAACACTTTAGGCTGTACTTGAGTCTATTGGGTGCTGCAATGTCGCAGAACTACACTGAAGAAGAATGTCATGCACTTATAGCAGGTATCAAGGCGATGAATGATGAAAGCGTTAGTCGTATTTGCGGCACCCGTTATGAAGGCTTGTCGCTTAGTCATCGTGATTGGATCCTTTTAGACAATAAAAGAAATATTCACCGCCTTATCTTTGACAAGTATTTTAAAGATATCGATATTTTGATAACCCCAGTTGCCGGTTCTGCTGCCTTTAAACATGATCAAAAAGGCCCTCGTTACAGTCGTTTTTTGACTATAAATGGCAAAGATCATCCAGATATGTCTCAGACATTCTGGGCTGGATATTCAGGCGTTGTTGGACTGCCAAGTGTGGTTGGTCCTATGGGTTATGTTAATAATCTTCCCGTCGGGTATCAGGGAATAGCAGGGCATGGCCGAGACTTTACCGCTCTTGCATTTGCAGCGGCTGTTGAAAATGAACTAGGAGGATTTAAGCCTCCACCCCTATGCTGATGAAAGTCATTTCAAACTATACGCTCGGCTTACAAGGTTCGTAATTGTAGGATTAGTGCTGCGAAAGTAATATTTTCAATTGAGAATATTCTTCATCTGCCAAGCCGCTGCACACCAATAATACGGTAGATGCCGAAGACTTCACTACGATCAAAACATTCTTGGGATTTTGGCGAGAGTAGATCAATAAGAATTGTATCTTCATCGATAGAAGCCAAGCTTCCGATGATAAAGCTACCACGTTTGCGATCAAGAATTACGTCGACTTTGCTTCCTGCAAGATTAAGTGCCGGACTGGCATAGAGCATATCACCTGCGTCAAAACGTGGCATCATTCTTTCATCAGGCATCAGGATAGCAAAAGCTTTTGTGTCGTCCGCCAAAAATGGGGGGCGTTGCGTTTTGAGAGGAGCTTTTGAGAATCCTCCAGAGAGTATGTCTATACCTTGGGATGATTCAATTAAAACAGGTAAATCCGAAATATCACCCAAGCCTGGTAGGCTATTAGTAATACGTCTTTCTTGGTTAGCTGATTTGGCAGCTATAATGATCGGAGCTATTTCAGGGGACTTTTCAAGCATGCCATGTTCATAAACAGCTATGGCAGGCGCAAGGTCAGCTAGTGCTATCTGATCTATTGATTGTATGGGCTTGTCTTTGAGACGAATAAAGGTTTCGGTCATGAGCACTAGCATTGTGCTTTGGCTTAAGGTGTGACGCACCGGCCTGTTCATGACGCTATTAATTGTAGATGGCGTCAGGCCAGCTGCCCGAGCGAGCCCTGTCGCGGATAGTCCTGTCAGAGTCATCATCGCCCCGACAAGCTTACGAGTTTGTTCCTGATGCGCGCACACTTTTTCAGCCTGCGGTGTGTCTGCAAGTCCGTTACCGTCCATTCTTAGTCTCGCGTGCACTCAAGGTAATGCCATCAAAAGAGTAATTAGAAGATGATAATCAACATAGTTAGAGTAATAATAGTTTAAAATATGAGTATTAATAAATTTTTGATCCCAGGAACAATCTAGTAACCCAGGATTAAATTATATAATAAAAACAACAAGATAAAATATTGTCATATTATACTGGTCTAAAATATGTAGAACTAAAGATTAAAAATACTTATAAATAAAGTATTAAAACTATTGACATGATGAATAATAATTGAGCATACTCCTCCTCGTGAGAACACAAGCTTAATAAGTGGGCATTGAGTTTTCACAACGGGCATAGAGCCTGTTTGGATTGTTATCGGTCCTCTCCCTTCACTGGCCCACCGTGTAAAAGCGGTGGGTCTTTTTATCAATTAGTAGGCTGGGGCTAGTGAAGTATTTGCTCTGTTGGGAGTGCTATAATCGGATTAATCCGTTTTACTCCATATCTGGGATGTGCTTGAGTCTTCAGGAGATTAACCACTTTTTAAGTGATCTGGATCACCGTTAAGGTGGGTATGGAGCGCCCAAAGCGCAGTGGATAGTCATGGGGGCGATGGTGTCTTCAAGCCATTTTAAATTAGCGGGTATTTTGACTTTTTGTGCGGGTATGGGCCTTAGCGCGTGCGCTGGCTTTCAACCAGTTGATTTGACTTCATTGCCAGATGGTGAGGTTGAAGACGCAGAGGAAACAGCGATTATAGAGACCATGGATCTTGATCCAGTGGTCGCTCTGCAATCCGAGGACCCTCTATACGTGACAGCGAGTGATGCTCCTCCCTCTTCGGAAGTGGGTTCTCGCCGTGTTCCATTAGGCACATTAACCAGCCCTACTTCCAGTAGCGTGTCATCTCAAGCTTCAGAAACTATAGAATCTATAGAGAATAGTGGTATGCCTCTGACGACGGATGAACCATCAGCTGATTTATCGATGGGGGCTGCTGCGAGAGTTTTACCGGCGCAACAAAGAATTACACCTGAAGGTCAGATGTTTCAGGACTCTGAACCATACTCTGATGAATCCATTGTTGCCGATGACCTTGATGAGACCGTTATTATTTCATCTGAGTCGTCTATTCCCCAACTAACAGCCAGGGAATTTATACCGGCCAATGTAATGCCACCTGTTTTAAAGGACGTAGCTTCTGGTTTGGGCCAAATCCCTTTGACGGCCGCTGAAAAAAACGTCATCAGGCGTTTTGAAGCCTTGCGACGTTTACAAAACCAGGATCTAATTACTCAGCAGGAGTTTGCACGACGCAGGGCTGCAAATATTGGAGCATTGCTTCCTTATACCCGAGATCCAGCTTCTATTGGCCTTGGGCGATCTGTCCCAGGAACAGACGCTATAGTCGCACGGCTCGCGGCGCTAAAACGTGCCTTTGAGATTCGTGCGATAACTTCTCAGCAACATGCACTCGAGCGTACGATGATCCTAGATGCCTTGTTGCCTGAGGTGCCTAACCAGCGAGATGATCCTAAGCCTCCTCCAGCAGACGTGCTTGTTGGAGCGGCCATGGTGGGTCAGCTGGAGAACCTCCGCGAGAGGGGACTAATAAGCGCTTCTGAGTTAAAAGCGGAGCAAGATACTATTGAGTATATGCTCAGAACGGGCACCTTTCCTCTTAAAGCTGACGTGAATATTCAAGCTACAGAAGCTAACCAACCGAAAGCAGCACCAGCACTAATAGATGTGCAGAAAGATTCAGTGAACACGCAAATAACTGGGCCAGTTCTTCATATTGCATCTTTTCGTTCGCAGGCATCAGCATTACGCGTTTGGGAAACGGTCGTAGCGGCTAATCCAGAGACACTTGATACTTTACAGCCTATAGTTCGGCGCGTTGATCTCGGGCCGGACCAAGGCATTTTTTATCGCCTTATGGCAGGCACATTTGACTCTATTGGCGATGCTGAGGAGACATGTATCAAGCTAAAAAAGAACAATCAGTTCTGCCGTCCTAGCGCTGACGGCCTTTAGCCGCCAGCGCTAGGTATGGTCGCTTCAGACCTTTTTTGAAGTGCAAATTGTCAATTAGGAGCTATCTCTTCGAATTGTTTCAATTCTCAGGTTTTTGAAACAGTAAAGTAAAGCGATCGCTCTCGCCAATTGCGCTATATTTTTCTCGCTCCCGATCACCTTCGCGTAAAGAGGGTGGTAGGGTCCAAACACCACCAGGATAGTCTTTAGTATCGTTTAGGTTGGCGTTGATTTCGGATTTTGCAATAAGCTTGAATCCTGCACCTTCCGCGAGGCTAATCGCGTAGTCTTCTCTTACGTAGCCAGACTTTGCTTTAGGGTCTTGTGGTTTTTCAGCCGATTCTCTGTGCTCAACCACGCCTAGGTATCCTCCTGGCTTTAAGGTATCGAACATTGTTACAAACACAGCCTGCTGAGAACCTTGGGACATCCAGTTGTGAAGATTACGAAACGTAAGTACCAGGTCCATTGAGCCAGGCTTTGTAGACCCTGAAAGCTCTGCATTGGGAGACAAAGAAACAATTTCTACCTTTCCATAGTTTTGCGGGTCTTTCGCTAGCATATCTTTAAAAGAGTTTAGTGAGCGTTGCCAATAAGCAGGCCCGCCTTCGGCAGGAAAATGCGCAGCAACATAGCGACCGTTCTCGGATAAGAAAGGCGCTAGTATCTCAGTCCACCAGCCACCAGCCGGCCAAATTTCCATTACAGCCATCTCATCTTTCAGCCCAAAAAATTTGAGTACTTCAGACGGGTGCCTATATTGGTCGCGAACTGAATTGGTCTCTTTACGTTGTTCTCCAGCTATCAAGCTTTCTAGTTTGGCCGCATCTGCAGTGTTCATATTTGCAGAAGCATTTGTCATTGGTATAGTCAAAATGATCAAAACTGCGCTGATAGTAAGAATTTTACGTGCCTTATAAATAGACATCGAATGTCCTCTCCATTTTGTTGTAAATTTGACCTTAGGCATATCAAAATACCATCAACTTGTATTCTTGGTACTGTATCTGAGATAGAATTTTAGTTGAAGACAATATCTATTGTTTCTCATTCTGTAAGCTGTCTAAACTAGATATTAGAGGCTATAAGATACACTATGACTGGCATGCTACGATATTTTAATCATGTCTAAAGTTTTATTTTTTCCACCATTGCCTGATCGTAACCGGCTGTTAGATCAGCTATTTAGGAGCATTTGGCATTTTTTGCCAGCTGTAGACAAAGTTGAGACGCTTATTTTTCCATACGCGGGTGATGACTTTGCTTTATTAGATTCTGCGCAAATCCTCTCGATGGCAAAAGCGTATCTTAATCGTGACCTTGACCCAGCCATTGCTGATTATGCATTGCTATACCAGCGAAAGGTCGCCTTTTTTAAAGCACCTAAATTTGACTTTTCGGCCTATACCTTAATGTATGGCGAAAACCTGAAGGGCATAATCGTATGGGATGTTAGCAATGAGGACGTCGTCTCAACTGCAAAAGATATAGCGGCTCGGACTGGCGCTGAACTGGTCTGGGCAGACCCTTTTGCGGTTCACCAGGAGACCCTTGTTATCATTCAATTTGTATATCAGCTTTTTGAGCAATCAGAGCTGGAGCACTTAGCCAGTCAGTCTCATGAATATTTTGTGGGCTATGTATCAAAATGGAAAGGCCGGCCCATTAGCGCGTATGGTAATGGTCCGTCTCTTCAGTCAATAATCCAATCTAAGTATGACCCAGGACAAGGGCTGCGCGCTGTCTGCAACTCGACAATTATGGAATCTGAGGCGCTCAAGCATTTAAAACCAGAAATGCTTTTTTGTGGTGATCCAGTGCAGCATTGTGGCCCATCTCTTTATGCGGGACGGTTCCGAGAGCAGCTGGCAAAGGCGATGAATGATCCAGGAAGAATCCTAATAACCCAACTCGGTTACGTTCCATATTTCCGTCACATTGTTTCGCCTTCAGCGTCTAGCCGCATAATCGGTATAGGGAATGATCGACGGCCAACTTTTAATATTGATCTCACGAAAGAGTTTGTGACAGCAGCAACTGCTAACATTTTTACAATGCTTGTTCTTCCTGTGGTTTTTACCATTTCAAAGCAGATTGATGTATATGGCTGTGACGGAATGTCATTTAAGTCAGCCACAAAGCCTTGGTCTCACGCAAATGATGAAGATTATATGAGTAAAATGGCTGTTACACATCGTGTTCACCCAGGATTCTGGGTTAGGAATTACGAGGAGGAATTTTGGAGTTACTGTAATGATATGGAGGACATTATCAGCCAAGCAGAGCAAACTGGGGTGCTTGTGAGATCAATCACGCCATCGTATGTTCCTGCTCTAGCGAAGCGCTATAATGGTATGCCAGTTACATAGCTCAATCATCTAGGCTCTTGCGTGCCATTTCATAGACATCTGCAGATAACTTGGGTGAGGCCGCAATTCGCTCTAATTGCTCTTTGATCTGGGCTTGGCGGGCTGTTGCAAATCGCCTCCAGCGCCCAAATGGAGCCACTAGTCTTGCGGCTACAAGGGGATTGAAAGAGTCAATCTCAAGTATCTGATCAGCTAGAAAACTATAGCCAGAACCATCCAGAGCATGAAAATTGAGTGGGTTCAAATTAGCAAAGGTGCCGATTACGGCGCGCACTTTATTGGGGGATTTTAGGTCGAACGCCGGATGATTTAGTAAGCTCTTTACAGTTTTCAATGTACCAGGTAGCGGGGCGCTAGCTTGAACGGAGAACCACTTATTTACCACTAGGTGCTGATTCTTGAACCGATTATATAGTTCCAGTAGGGCCTCTGATCGCTGAGATGTATCACTTGAGTTCAATATATATAGTGCATCCATTCTTTCAGTCATATTATCTGCATTGTCGAATAGAGTTTTTACAAGCTCAGTAGTTTCACATTTTTCCTGTGCAGCCATATAACCTAAGGCGACACGTTTGAGCATACGAATCCCCATACCGTCAGCATCGGGGGCGTAGGGCGGACTGCGGCCTAATCCTTCATAAAGATCTTGAAATAGTGGGCAGTGATGTATGGCGATAGATTTGCGTGTGAATTTTCGTGCCGCGTATAGGTTTAAGGGATCTTCCTGTTCCATACGCGTTGATATATAGCTTTCGGTGGGCAATCCTAATAAAGACGCTTTGAAGGCATTATTAAGTCTTACATCTTTGATGACCGTGCCTATTGTATTTAAAAATTTTGAATCAATATTCAAACTCTGTCCAGTAAATATTTGGGATAAAACATCTAGAATAACATTAGTTGAGTATTCTTGGTTAACTGCCCAACGATTAAACAAATCTGAATCATGAGCTACAATAAAAGCTTGATCTGATGGTGTTTGGTTTACAGATAATGTTACCGGCGCTGAAAAATTTCTGTTGATAGAGAGCCGTGGATTCTTAGACTTTACATTCTCAAAGAAAAACTCATGTACTGAATCCCTTAAATCAAGAATAACGGTTTTGGTTTCTTTTTCTGTTTTTACGCCTATTAATTCTAGCGTGATCTCTTTTCCCATTTCGTCTAGAAGGCCGACTGCAAGCGGAATATGGAATGGCTTTTTAATAGGCTGGCCTGGTGTTGGCTCACAACTTTGATGCACGGTAAGTTTGTAGGTATTGGCTATAGAGTCGATAGTACCCTCTGCCTTAATGTGGGGTGTGCCTGCCTGGCTATACCATAACTTAAACTGTGACAGATCAATTTCAGCTGTCTCTTCCATTGAGGCGATAAAATCATCGCATGTAGCAGCTTTACCATCGTATCTAGAGAAATATAGCTCTATACCTCTGCGAAACGTATCTTTACCAACAATCGTCTGCATCATGCGTATTACCTCTGCACCTTTCTGGTAAACCGTTGCGGTATAGAAATTATTGATTTCTATGTAGCGATCAGGCCGAATAGGATGGGCAAAAGGCCCCGCATCTTCTCTGAATTGTGAAGCGCGCAATAAATTGACGTCGTCTATGCGCTTATTAGCGCGGCTTCGAACGTCGGCAGTGAATTCCTGATCGCGAAATACAGTTAGCCCCTCTTTTAAACTCAACTGAAACCAATCACGACATGTGACACGATTGCCGCTCCAGTTATGAAAATATTCATGGGCGATAATGGACTCTATCAGGTAGTAGTCCATGTCTGTCGCGGTTTCAGGGTCAGCTAGTAGAACGCTGTCATTGAATATGTTTAGACCCTTATTTTCCATAGCGCCCATATTGAAATCACGCACCGCAACAATATTGAAAACATCAAGGTCGTACTCTCGACTAAATGCTCTCTCATCCCATCTCATAGCCCTCTTCAGAGCCTCCATTGCATACTGAGCTCTGCTTTCATTCCCTTTCTCTACATAAATGCGAAGTTGGATATCTCGGCCTGACATAGTTCTGAACTTTCCAGCTATATGAGCCAAATTGCCTGCAACGAGAGCAAATAGATAAGATGGTTTTGGGAAAGGGTCGTGCCAAGTTGCGAAATGTAATCCGTTTTCTAATTCTCCATTACTACTAGGGTTTCCATTTGACAGCAGAATAGGAAATTCAGTTTTTGGTGCGATAATCTTTGTGCGATATATCGCCATTACATCTGGACGATCTATGAAGAATGTGATTCGGCGAAAGCCTTCTGGTTCGCATTGTGTGCAGTATATATTGTTTGAACAATATAGCCCTTCAAGGGCTTGATTACTATTTGGCGAGATCTCCACCTCTGTATCTAAAGTGAATGATGCAGGTGGTGAGGGGATAATAAGTGACTTATCTGATAAGGTATATTCAGCAGTAGTTAATGGTCGACCATTAATAGCTATACTGATTAGTTTCAGCTCTTCGCCATTTAGCTCTAGGGGCGTGTTGGCTGCTATTCCTATAGTTCTATAGACTTTTAGTCGCGCACGTACTTTGGTGTCCTCTGGATTTAGAGTGAAAGTTAAATCAACAGTCTCTATGTCATATGGAGGTATCGCGTAGTCTGCCAGATAGGTGGCTTGGGGCTTCTTATCATTAAGACTTTGAATATTCATAATAGTTAATGAACTCTTGATTAGGGTCCAGCCTTTCTACGAGTGGCGACAACTGCATTGCTTAATTCTATCTTTCTGCAGGGTGGACCGTTGCCAGAACATTTTATTAACCGTGGGTCAATAGGTTAAGATGTTTTGGGATAACCCTGGCTATCTAAGTATGAGGAGATAGACGCAATGCGTGTTGTAGCATTTGTGCCGGCTAAAGGCGAAAGCCGCCGAATTCGTAATAAAAATACCGCCATTCTTGACGGCGAGCACCTGTTCAGGCGTAAATTGTTACAGCTGCTGGAATGCACAGAAATTGATACTGTATACTTAGATACTGAATCCGAACGGCTAATAGAGTTGGTGTCTGACCTTCCAGTTAGGATTCTGAAGCGCGACCCAAAGCTTGCATCAAATAAGACAGATGGCCACAAGCTGTTCTCTAATGAATGCGCGCGAGTAAATGCCGATATTTATATTCAATGTCTCTGCACCAGTCCTTTCATCACAGCGGAAACAATTAGTCGTGCTATTCGAGCGCTTAAATCGAATTCGAAATTTGATTCGCTCGTCGCAGTTCAAAAACGGAAACAGTACACTTGGAGTCAAAGCCGTCCGGTGTACGGCGAAGGCCGAATCCCGAACTCCGTTGATTTGCCAGAAACCATAATCGAGTCTATGGGCCTCTACATGGTGAAAAAAATGAAAGGCAAACCTAAACCGCAGAAGCGATTTGGCGATAAAGTACTTTTTTTCGAACTTTCGGATGAGGAAGCGATAGATGTGAATTGGCCGGATGACCTAGCTCTTGCAGAGAGAGTCTGTGCGGGGTATCGCGCTGTTCATAATGCCCAGCTGGATGCTATTCGTCCGCATCTCTGTTCGTCTTTACTCGCTGATATTTGTAAAGAGAAAGGTATTAAAACTATCTTACCCCCTGGCTTTATGAGGGTGAGCGGGCGTTCCGTTCTCGGTGTAGCTAAAACATTAGAACTGAAAAAGCTGAACAAAAAAGATGATTGGAAAGGGATATATACGGCGCTTGGAACATATAACTTCATTAGGCCCGGCGATGTAATTGTGGTGCAGAACGAGGTAAAAAACTCAGCATATTTTGGCGACCTCAATGCAAACATTGCGATCCGATCCGGTGCAATTGGAGCTATAGTTGACAGTTATACGAGGGACTCAGCAGAGTTGAATAGTTTAGAGTTCTCAGTGTTTGCTCGTGGAGTATATTGTGATGATATTAAATATGAAGGTACCGTAAGTGCAATTAATCGTCCTATAAAAATAGGTGGTGTGACTATTAATAATGGTGACTATATTTATGCTGATGATGATGGTGTTTTGGCAATCCCCAAGGACCAATGGCCGGCTCTCCGGAACGAGGCTATGGCGTCATTAAAAAAAGAATTTGATGTGAGGTACGCCATAATCATGGGAGAGGATGTTGAAAAAGTGATCGGTAAACATGGGGCATTCTAGAGCTTTATGAATTCGCGTTTATGACTAAAATGATTGACCGTGGGATAAGTGGAGAAAATACTTTCTCTGTCATTTTGTTGGCTGGGGATAGGGCATCTGATCCCTTGTCCCAGATATCCCCTTGTAATCGAAAGGCTCTGCTAGGTATCTCGGGCCAGCCGATGATTACATATGTACTTAAAACGCTTAAGGCTGCAAAAAATTTAGGCGAAATCGCAGTAGTTGCAAACCGAGTATGGGAAATTGCCGAAAATTCATCTGTTCGTGAATGGCTTGCAAAAAATGACCCACAAAGCCAAGTTAATTTCCTAGAAGGGGCTGAGAGTCCTGCATCTAGCGTTGTATTGGCGTTGGAAGAAAAGTTTCAAGAGAGCTCTTTGGTTCTTGTAGTAACTGCAGACAGCCCGCTTCTGACAACGGAGACTTTAGAGGAATTCTGCAGGAGAGCTTTGTCAATGCTCGACGTGGATGTCGCTGTAGGACTAGCTACAGAGGGTGATATTTGTAAGGCCTTTCCCAAGGTACGCAGAACTTACATCAGATTAAAGGGCGGTGGCTATAGTGGCTGTAATCTATTTGCGCTTATGTCTGGCAAAGCTTCTAAAGCCGCCGAGGTATGGTGTGATGTTGAAGGGCGTCGTAAACGCCCATGGCAGCTAATATCATACTTTGGTTTTTCTACCTTACTTAAAGTGATATTTGGCCGGCTTGATCTGCAATCTGCATTTAATGCTGCCTCATGCTCAATTGGTCTAAATATAAAGGCGGTGGTATTAGACGATCCTTTAGCTGCGATGGATGTAGATCGGACTGAGCATATTCTGATCGCAGATTCTCTGCTTGGTGGGGGAGAGGGCGCTTCCGCGAAAATACGATCATGAATATCACTTCTCACCTTTCGAAGTCTAAACCTCTGAAAACCGAAGACATCACTAGAGTATCAAAAAACGGTCATATTGCATTCTTATATAATCATGAGGCTGGTCATCAGGTTCGCCATAGTGCAGCAGTTATTCCACAGCTTCTCAAATTATACCCTAAGATAAAAATAACAATTCTGGCGACTTCAGATCCTCTTATGCACATAGTGCGCCAAGTGTGTGGTGATATTAATTTACATAGGTGCTCATTTATAAAACTCGAAACACCAAAATGGCATAAGCCTTTTGCATATATAGCGGATACGATTATGCCTTTCAGCCGTGTAGATCACCTTTATAGTAATAGATCTATTTTCCAATCCTTTGATGCGATTATTGTTACCGAAGGTACAAGTTTATTTTTAAGGAAATTGAAGGGCCTTGAACATGCCAAGATCATTCGAATAGATCATGGTGCTGGTGATCGATCGATTGGATTTAAGCCCTCATTTGCGGGAAATAACTTAGTTCTCTTTGCTGGTTCAAAGCAGCGTGATCGTTACCTTAATCTCGGCTATTTAAGCGAAGAACAGATGGAAGTTGTTGGATATCCTAAGTTTGATTCGATAAAAACTGATTCACTATCCCGATCTAAACTATTCTCTGACGATAAACCTGTTGTTCTATACAATCCTCACCCGGAGCCATATCTTTCGTCTTGGTACACTATGGGTCTTGAAGTATTAGAATATTTTTCTACTAGCAAAGACTACAATCTTATCTTTGCACCCCACATCATGATGTTTCTTCGACGTATACATATTTCATCTGAGCATTTTGCTTTTCGATTACGGCGCGATATACCTGAGAGATACTTTAATTGCTCTAATATCCACGTTGATATAGGTAGTGCAGCCAGCCTCGACATGACCTATACCCTAGCTGCAGATATTTACATTGGTGATGTTAGTAGTCAGGTATATGAATTTCTCATACGACCGCGGCCATGTATTTTTCTCAACTCACATAAAGCTAAATGGCAAGAAGATCCTAATTATTTGTTTTGGAAGTTTGGTCCGGTTATAACCTGCTCGAAAGACTTGGATTTCCGATTAAGAAGTGCGTGGGGTGATCATGCTAAATATAAACCTTTGCAGAAAGAAGAATTTAAATTGACTTTCGATCACCAATCAACTCCTGCATCGGTGCGGGCAGCTAATGCTATCGCTAAATTTCTAAAAATTACAGTGGATTCTAAGGCTATTTAGCTTAAGTAAAAACTGATCATCTATTTTGACTACTCCAATCTCAAATATCTTTGGACTACTACCCCAAGCATTATGTCGCTGATTCATATTGGTCTTTTACTGGACTTTATGCCGCTAAAGAAATATGTCCATCAAGCTTGATTGCGAGCTTTATTAGGTCGCGGGTTGATTCGCCCGTTTGCCCTATTCTATTGAGGTGCTTTCGCCATGCACCAGCACCTTCGCGCCCGTAGAATAATCCAGATAAATGCCGGAGTATGTAATGGGGTCTGCAGCCTAGTCGAGTAGTTCTTTCTGCATATGCCGCATAATGCCTAACGACTTCGCTACGAGATGTGACGTGAGAATTTGCTCTAAAAAATTGGTGGTCTACATTAGCAAGCATATAGGGATCTCTGTATAATGCGCGCCCTAGCATGACTCCATCTATGGACGGCCTATATCTTTGGCCCAGAACTCTCTTCGCCGATTTCAATGATTGCAATCCACCGTTCAAAACAATTCTAAGATGTGGGAAACTTTTCTTCAATCTAAATACACGTTTATAATTAAGGGGTGGAATTTCACGATTTTCTTTTGGGCTCAGTCCTTTTAGCCATGCTTTGCGCGCGTGAATTATAAAGGTGCGACATCCTGCTTCTGCAACTTTATTAATAAAAAAATCAAGGTAGTGATCTGCATCAAGTTTATCTAAACCTATGCGGGTTTTGACGGTTATTGGAAGTGGCGAGGCATCAGACATTGCTTTGACACAATCTGCCACGAGATCTGGCTCTTCTAATAAACATGCTCCAAAGCGGCCCGATGTTACTCGTGAGCTAGGACAGCCTATGTTTAAATTTACCTCGTCGTATCCCCACATAGCAGCCATTCGAGTGGCATTAGCAAGAACCTGGGGATCACTGCCACCTATCTGGAGCGCGATTGGGTGTTCAGCCTGATTGAATTCTAAAAACCTCTCTGGCGAATTATTTTGAGTAAGCGCGAGAGCTGGAATCATTTCTGTGTAAAGAAATGCTTTTCTCGATAACAAACGCAATAAATATCGGCAGTGACGATCTGTGTAGTCCATCATAGGGGCCACACAGAAAAGATGGCTTTTTGCAGATTGGGTTGCTGAGAAAGCGCAAGAATGCATAGGACTCATGCTTTTNCTTGTNTGTCATCGATGCGGCTTTTCCTANGGNTTNTAGNNGTACTTGACAANATGTTCTCNCTATGTTCTNNNNTANNNNAGAACATAGNGAGAACAAANAGGAGCTTATNATGTCAGCTAAGGTATTTCTGAAGGAAGCAACGTCCTTGTTGGGGCTATTTATCACTCTGTATCTATGGTCATTGGTTGCTTTAGCCCTCAATGCCTAGGAACATATCTTTGGTAAGGTGGTAGCTTCCGCTTGTTAACTAATCATTAATAATTGGAATCATCTAATAAATTTAGATTTAATCTCATATACTTTGATTTGATATGTTTGACTCTCATAGATAGCAGTGCCTATATCGAAAGCTTATTGGCTGTTCTAAATTGAGTTTCGCGCTAAGGACTTAGTCTGTATGAGTACGGCCCATGTTGCAAATGCGGGCATCGTGAGTGGCGCCATCCGAGTCGCCCAACGCCTTCCTTTGGCTACAATTCAGGCAAATGTAGAGCCAGTCTCAGGTGCATTTGCTGCCCCGGCACGGGATCAGACAGAGCTTTTATATGATGATGGTTATGAAATCGGCATGCGTCGCCGCATAGCTTCATACGGCCCTTTTCAGGACCGTGTTGTGAGTTTTGGTGGAGTACTTGTATCGCATGAGGTTGGGACCGCCATCATGAATGCTCAAGCAGCTGCGGCGGTGCGAGTTTCCCTTCCTCTAGCCGTTGAGGCAGAGCGTAATGTCGCTGTTTACGAATCCAATCAAGCATTAATGGGCACGGCCCAAGTTGTGACAGAGATTGGTTTGAGACGTTAGGCATGTTTCTGTCATTTTTTTAAAAATTACTTTTATCCATTACACACCTTTCATTTCAGCCGACTCTTAAATTTTCTACCAAAGCTCCAATTTACCCTCTTGATCATCAAAAGCTTGTTAGCTTTGTATAAGTTGTCGTTAACCTTTTTTATCAGCGTTTAAAGATGACCTACTATAGATTTGAACGGGCTGAGAAAAGAGGAGTGGATGTGAATGATACAATTGTTTTTGGGTATAGACTTGCGGCAAAATCGTCTTTACGGGTTTAGCTAATATCGTGCCGGCCTAGAATTCTAAGTAAAGTATGAAAGTTTAGATATGGGACGAACTGCTGTCGAATCTTGCTTTGAAGTCGCCTTCTGGCTATTGGATCGTGCAACTAATGATAGCGAATATCTGCAGCCCCAGAAAATGCATCGGATGATGTTTTTGTCACATGCCTATTATGGTGTTTTGCAGCGATCTGCCAAACTTATGCCAGCAACCTTTATTGCTGTCGCCGAAGGGCCGATCGAACCGACCATATTCAGGGCATTTTCTAGAGGGCGGCCTAATGTTGAGGTTGCTTCGATAAATGAGGTTTCCCATCATGTTCTGGATAGCGTTTGGAGACAATTCGGTGCTCATTCGGTAGACCATCTGAACAAGCTGATACGTGCTCATTCACCTTATGCTGATGCTTTTGCGGCAGGGCCAGGTACTGAAATTCCCTTCGAAGCGATGGTTGAGTTTTATGGTTCTGGAGATTTATCCCAGCGTCAATCTAAAACAGAAGCCACGCAATTGAGTGCACCCGCAGCTAGCCGTGTGGCCCGTCCAAAAGTTATGCGTAACCATGCAGGAAAACCAGTGAGTGTTAATAGTTGGGCACCAAAACGTGTGGATTAAATCCCGCGGCTATTTACGTTTGCAGGAGGCCTCATGGCCATGGCTGATCGCAATCTTATCGTTTCTTGCTTTGGCTCCTGTCATGGGGGCATATGCTCAAGGATTACGTCCTTACGAACCTCTAGATCCTGGCAAAGCGCAGAAACTTCCCGAAACACCAATATCTATAGAAAGTAATGGCTCAAGCCATAAGTTTTCGGTCGAATTAGCTGATACTCCGGCCGAACATGGAATTGGTCTCATGCACCGAAATTATTTGCCAATAGACCATGGGATGCTATTCGATTATCAGAGTCCTCAGCGAATAAAGTTCTGGATGNGAAATACGTTTATTTCTCTAGATATGATTTTCATTCGCGATGATGGNACAATTGCATTTATTGCCGAAAATACTGTTCCGCATTCNGAACAGACAATAGGTCCCCGTGAGCCAGTTCAGGCCGTTCTAGAGTTTCCGGGAGGTACTGTGGCGCGCCTTGCTATTAAACCTGGTGACGTTGTTCGCCACCAAATTTTCAATAACCGTTTGTCACCTTGATNATGGTTACGTCACCGTTTTCGGGCAAGCGATAGTCCATCGCCGATAGGAACGAGGCTTAGAGTAATTCTTTCGTCGGCCGCTAATTTTTCATTAATATGTCTAATTGCAATCGTGTCTTCTTCCTGATTTTCCGGATCTACAACGGCGCCGTGCCATAATACATTATCTATAGCAATCAGACCGCCTGGCCGGACCAGCTTCAGAGCGTGTTCGAAATAAGAATCGTAGTTAGTTTTGTCGGCATCTATGAAGGCGAAGTCGTAAGAAGCAGATTCGCCAGCAAGAATCATGGCTTGAAGGCTTTTCTCAGCCGGTGCAATCCTTAGATCTATACATTCGGCTAAACCAGAGGCTTTCCAGTGGCGTTGGGCTACAGATGTGTACTCTTCACTGATGTCTAGTGCGACAACTCTGCCTTCGCCTCCCATAGCCTTAGCTGCGCACATGGTGCTATAGCCGGTAAAAACCCCAACCTCGAATGTTTTTCTCGCTCCGATTAATTCAATCAGAAGCATCATAAATTGACCCTGTTCAGGCGAAATTTGCATGCGAGCTGCAGGATGGGATGCTGTCTCTTCTCTCAAGAGGCGTAGGTCATTATCCTCACGGATCCCTATCTTTCTGATATAAGTAAGTAGCTCTTCTGTAAGGACAGTCGTTTCTCGGGACATGGGCAGATTCCTGATGCTAATTTGACTGACTGTATCAGGGTAGCTATGAGGTCTCAAACCTGCGAATCTTATCGTTCCTGATGTCTTGTCGGATTATCAGAAACCCCTTAGGTTCTGATCGACGGTGTGTGGCAAGTGATGTCGGGGCGTAGCTCAGCCTGGTAGAGTGCTAGCTTTGGGAGCTAGATGCCGGAGGTTCGAATCCTCTCGCCCCGACCAGCCTCGCTTNTCTAANAAANGCTATNTGAAAACGGATAAATGATTATGGGAACAGCTAGGATTTTNAAGCCGGCNAAAACGGCTATGCAATCGGGCCGCGCNAATACTAAGCGTTGGTTGCTGGAGTTCGACCCAGAAGGCAGAGTTGAGGTTGACGCACTGATGGGATGGGCAGGGTCATACGATACGAATAGACAGCTTAAGCTTTGGTTCTCGTCTAAGGAAGATGCAGTGCAATTTGCTGAAAGAAAAGAGCTGGACTTCTATGTTGAAGAGCCCAACCAACGTGTCATTAAGCCAAGAGCCTATGCTGATAATTTTGCTTTCAGGCGTGTCTCCTAAGAGGGTATGCGGACCCCGTAGCTCAGCTGGATAGAGCAACAGCCTTCTAAGCTGTGGGTCGCAGGTTCGAATCCTGCCGGGGTCGCCACCGTTCTCGCCTCTANTTNCTGGNTTTCTCAAAACCNANCNNTGAANAAATAAAAACCGGGCGGACCCNNNGGNCCGCCCGGAGTTATTTTGNCAATCTAAATTTAAATNAGTTTAGAAGTCATAGCGCAGTCTNATACCGAACATACGTGGTACCTGAGGCATTTGAGATGTTAGACCTAGGGCCACATTACAGTAACAACCACCATCGTTCTGCATGTTCTTGGTTACGTTAGTGACAAATACCGAGCCACTTACACCTGAGTAACCCATAATATCATCCCAATTTAGGGTCATGTCCAAGTTGTAGTAAGACGGGTTACAATCGATCACCCTTACTTTCCCTCCGTCTGCTGACAACGGACCATAACCATTCGCTGCCGTTCTATACTTATCACAGACGATACCAGTGTTTGGATCAGTTGGATCCGTGGGTATTCTTGGCTTAGCAACGTTATACAAAACGCCAGTGTGGGTCAGGTTGGCGGTCAGCGACATGTCGCCATTAGATGAGTCCATCGGGAAGTTATAAGTAGCTCTTACTGACCACTTCCACTTCGGCGTGAAGCTAAACGGTGTACTCGTCAGAGTGCTGANNACACCAGTTATCGGGTCAAGCTGATTAAANACGGTGTANTTAGCATCCGTATAAGCAACGTTGGTCCCGATTTCGAGCCAATCAGTTGGCACAACAGTGACGTCGGCTTCAGCCCCAGTAATACGCGCAGTCGCGGCATTTTCTGTGACCACAATCAGACCGGGCGTTGTGTCAAACGCGTCGGTATAAGCCAGCTTAGTAGAGTTCACTTTAACGTTACTAAACCAACCATAGTACCAGCTGGCATTAGCACGGACGAGCGTATCTCCCACGTAGAAAGTGGACTTAGTACCAATTTCAAGATTGTTAAGTATGTCCGGCGCATAAGTTTCTTGNTTATACACGTTCTGCAAACCACCCGCACCAAAGCCGCGCGAGTTGTTAATAAAGAACAGGACATCATCGTTTAACTGATACTGGATCTGTGCCGTATAGCTCAAGTTAGAAAACTTGCCGACGCCAGCTGCAGTTCCAGGTCCGCCGGTCATGGCTCTCTGGACCTCAGTAGCTGGATTTAAAATCCAGCGTTGCGAGCCTATTGTTTCCCATGATTGCCGTGCACCGACCGTCAAGCTTAGCCCTTCAACAAACTGTCCCAAGTCAATGTTGCCCTGGGCGTATATTGCGCGTGAACGACTTGAAGTCTTGTCGATATTGGCACTTGGCGCAATTCCAAAGGCATTGCCATGAACAATTCTTGGCTCGTTATGTTCGTGCCGATGAAATGTNCCAACTTGGAGGTCAACCATTCCAGCGATATCAGTGAACAGGAATTGCAGTTCTTCGCTGACTGTTGGTCCACTGTTNNATGGNTTGTTGTTCTTTGGGCTCCCGCCGTCAAACAAATCCATCCGGGTTCCATCGGTATCTCCGGGTTGGCTGAAGGCTCTCTGAGTTGCGTAGCCGAAGATGTTTTTGATCGTAAAGTTATCGGTAACATTCCATGTAGTCGTATTGGCGATGAAAATATCCCGGGTAAAGTTACGGAAACACCCACCATTGCGTGTTAGCGGTCCGAGTGGCGTTGCACAAGCGGTGGACAAGCCGTTGACTTTGTACTTCCCGAGAGCCAGTTCCTCAGAAAGTAACTTGTCTCTTGCTGCATCGAAGGCCGGCATATTGGGGATTGGACCAATGCCAGGAATAAAGGCTATGAAACCGTTTCCGAATGCCTGACCAAAAACTGCACCATTGGTAAACCCAAAGTTGATGTCATCGAGAGTAAAGATCGCTGGGTTTCCATTACTTTTTACGTATTCAAACACGGTCGTGCTTTCAATATCTTCCGTGAAACGAACTGTAAGTGATGGACGGATGATATAATACTTGTGCTCTCCGTAATTCTGACCGTTTGTAATATTCTGAATGTAACCCTCACGGTTAAACCTTGTCGCAGCAATCCGGAAGAGCACTCGATCTTCGATTATCGGAATATCAATTCCTGCTTCAACACTTACGCGGCCGTAATTACCTGCAGAGGTGCCAACGTAACCCCCAAATACTTCTCCAGGGAGCTTGGGTTGATAAACAAGTGCACCAGCGTTGGAAGCTTCGCCAAACAAAGTGCCTTGAGGACCTTTCAGAACCTGGACGTTAGCGATGTCAAAGGCATTGCTAAAGCCAGTGGAAGCCTTTGGAACGTCAGCGAAGTAAGTTGGAGTACCATTACCGATACCACGCATAAAAATGAAGGATGTTGACCCGGGAGAACAACAGATGTTCAGACCACCAATATTTTTAGTCATGGTCCAAATGTCACGTATGTCCTGCTTTGCCAAAGTTTCCGGTGTGAACGCCTGGATAGCAATTGGCACGCGCTGAATATTTTCCTCAACACGGCGAGCAGTAACAGTGATCTCTTCAAGCCCAATTTCAGCCTCTGCTGCTTGGTCTTCTTCCTGCGCGAAAGCAGGTGCCGCTGTAGTGAGCGCAATTGCCAAGGCGCTGGTAGTTCCAATCAGAACTGTACGGTAACTATTGGACGTCATGGATGTCCTCCCTTTGAGTCCGTTAAAATCAAGGAGTGTCTAAAAACTTTAATTGCAAGCAAAGCGCCCCAAGGCAAGTTAATGAAGCTGCCCAGCAACAATCGTGTTCGTTCAGATTTCTAATCTCCCCCAAATGGCCTGAATGATGATTCATGTAATGACCAAGAATGCTACATCCTGCCTTGGGCCCAATTTTTACGCGCTAATCAATGGAGGTCAAAGGCTTATTGAATATAAGACGTCCAGAACAAACTCCATAAACGATAACTTATTAAATATAACACCTATAAATTGTAATTTTGATTAGTTCATCACGCGAAAATTTGTTATAAACTGATTAGTATAATAATATATCTAACTGTTTTATATATATTATATCTCTATTAGGTGGACTACTTTTACAATTAAAGATTGCCATGTGGCGGACCAGCAACAGCGATAGGAAAAGTTGGTCAATCACCTGGTTTTCTGAGATGTGGGAGAAGGAATTACAATTCCCGAATCACTTAATTTGGGTAACTCAGAATATTTCGCAGGAAAATACTGATACATAGGTTGTGCCAGGGCGTTTGGTTATCATCCGCGTGAAAACCAACATGCCCTCCATCAGGCGGTATCACTGGAGTTATTGCTCTATTATCTCCCCAATCACGATGAAGGTAGGTGCTTACCGGCACCCAGGGGTCAGTGCGTGAATGTACCATAATAGTCGGCGTACGAATTTTATTAAGTAAAGGTTGGGCTGAGCTGCGTTTATAATAATCTTCTGCATCACGAAAGCCGTTATGGCGAGCTACAATCAAATCGTCAAAAGCATAGACCGTATTTATTCTTGGCAAGGTGCTACGTATTGTTTCGCCTTGTGATCCAACCCAATGGCGTGTATTTTTTTTCATGTTTCTCAGCAAATACCAGTGATAGAAAGCATTACGGGGGGCCATGATTCTTTGCTGTGCGGCCTTGAGATTAATGGGGGCGCAGACAGATGCAGCGCCAATAACGTCTTTCAGGCCATCGTTCTCAGCTAAGTATTTCAGGACAACATTGCCGCCGAGAGATACACCAACCAAAAAGAGGCCATTGGACTTTAGATTCGATGGCAAATTATTGATGGCGTCTCTCAAGTCTGAGCTCCGCCCAGCGTGGTAGTGGCCTTTGCATTTTCCTAGGGATGGACCTGCACCCCTTAGGTTTAGGCGTACGACTGGATACCCCTGTGCTAGGTGGTGGGCTGTGCTGACCTTGATGTTAAGGCTGTTTTCGCATCCTGTTAGCCCATGGATCAAAACGACTGTTGGTTTATTGGTATCAAGAATAGGGTGGTTAACAAGGGCCCAGAGCCTGTCGCCTGAACCATCATCCATAGGTATTAAAATACGCTCAGCTGGGTATGGCGCAAGATTTGGTGATGGCCGCACCAATGTATTGTGAAGGGTCTGCAGATCGCCACCAATCCATGGTCGTCGAGGCCGAAATGGCGGAAACCCGACTTGCTTGGGTTCCAATAGTAAAAGATTTTCTTCAAATTTATCGCTCATCATTGCCGTCGTTTATTTGGGGGATATCCATCAAAGATACTTTAGGTAGGAGACATCTGGCTGCATTTTCATTGCTAGGCTAGACTATATATTAAAATCAAAGGGTAAGCAGTGATGCAGAAATTTCGAGCCTGGTTTCTTGAGCAAATGGGCATGTACGCCGCGTACCATCGTGACTGGAGAAACCGGGCAACCCATCATCTTGGCGTACCGCTCATAGTAATTGCGCTAATCTTAGCCCTAATGCAGGTGCCCGTAATTCAGATTGCTGGTAATCAGGAAATAACAGCAGCTACGGTTGTTCTTGCCCTTTTATTGTTGGGATATGTGATCGCCATTCCACTGCTGGGGGCGTTTACGGCCCTTATTTATACTGCCCTATATGTTGTTGCCGTAAGATTAGTGGATGATTTAGGTCCTTTGCTGTGGGCAGCGGTAGGAGCCTGTTTTGTCGTTGGGTTGGCTCTCCAGCTTGTTGGCCATTTTTTTGAAGGACGCAGGCCAGCGCTGACTGTCAATGCTATTCAAATTTTTATGGCTCCACCCTTTCTGGTCGCTGAACTTATATTTGCACTTGGAATTGGAAGTGCGTTCGAACGTCAAATTCAGTCGCGGGCCGTGAAGTATCTACCGAATAAAAAAGAAGTATGATGCGCTAATTGATTTCACTATCCGTTATAAAAGGGTTGCCATTTAAACTCAGCGTGTTTGCAGGTAAAACTCTATCGCTGCGGGTTTCTTCTTGGCTCTAAATGCTATACGTAGCCGGGCCATTCCTTCTAAATATCTCGATAGATAGATTGCACCCATATCCATTGGTACTAGCCCCATATCAACGGTGATTGAACCTACCCGTTTTTTGGCTGTTGGGCTTTCACCAGCAAGTGGAACTGTAATGGGTCCGCCCCCTGCAGTGGGGTCTGCCATGATGTCCCGGCTCAGAGTGTTGAATGCTTTAACCACATGCGCCCCCTTCGCCCATTCTTGAATTATTTCACCGCTAGATGTTTCTAAATCAGGTGGGGCTTCAAATCTCCCATCTCTAACCTTGAGTCCGTTAATAGGGTCCATCAAGATTTTTCCGGTCAGGTCTCCCATCCCATTGATGACGTCCTCAGCCGCGTTCCAAGGTATAGCAAGCAATAATAATTCTGCCTTTTTTGCGGCAGCCTCATTAATTTCAGCTGATGCTCTATATCCAGTTGCCTTAGTCAAAGTTTTTACACGGTTGGTGTCGGGCGTCCTCGAGCCATAAATAATCTTGTATCCGAGATCTGCCCAGCGTTTACCGAGTGTGCTGCCCACTTTACCAGTTCCGATAATAGCAATTGCGGGTTTGCTACTATCTGTTTCTGCTGCTTGCCCTTTGATGGATGGGAGTATGCTGGTGCCCGTCGCGGCAGCAAGCAAGGCGAGAGTTGAGCGTCGCTCGATCATTAAAAATCTCCATCTGTATTTGGGGCTTTGCTAGCAGAGTAATTGGTTACTGGAAGTGATGCTGTTTCTATAGGCAAAGATTTATCAGCACCCCACTCGACCCAACTACCGTCATAAATTGTAGTTTTAGTGTTACCTGCCAAATAAGCGCCCAAAGCTAGAGCGCAAGCTGAAACTCCAGACCCACAAGTTGTGACTAAGGGTTTCCCCAAGTCAATGCCAGCGTTAGCGAAAGAGCTTCTTAATTTTTTACCATTCTTCCAGGTTTTTGAATCAGGCTCCAATAATTCAAGGAATGGTAGGTTTCGACTTTCCGGTATATGGCCTCCACGCAAACCTTCCCGGGGCTCAGCTTCCGTCCCTTCAAAACGTCCACTACTTCTTGCATCCAATACTTGGAATGAATTTGCCCCTATATTTATAAATATATCTTCTTTTTGAGGCAGTCGATTAATTGGCCCATGGGCCTCGAATATTTCAGTAATCATTATAGGACTCTTATTTGAGTATGGACGCTTCTCTTCCTCCCATTTTGTTCGGCCACCGTTTAGCACAGCGACGTTATTGTGGCCAAAAGCACGGAACATGAACCAAACCCTCGCTGCTGCGCAGGCGCCGCCAAGATGGTCGTAAATTATAATTTGATGGCCATTATGGATTCCCAGAGCCCCAACCTTAGCCGCAAAAATATCTTTGGTGGGAAAGGTGTGTTCTTTGGGTTTGGATTTATCAGCGATATCATTGATATCAAAAAAAATGGAACCGGGTATGTGTGCGTCTTCATACTGAGTTCTCGCTGGCAAGACCCCCCCTGGTACAAAGTAACTAGCATCTAAAATTTTGACTTTGGGGTTCTCAAGATGTGCGGCGAGCCATTCAGTTGTCACCAGAGCGTCTGGGTTTTCGTAATTCATGCTTAAGCCTCAGCTAAATTTTTATTATTTATTTTCTGCAGGTTTACGTTGATCAAAGAAATCTACTATTTGGCCTAGTCCAAGTTACTTTTTGCGTTTTTTGACTCGAGCGTACTCTCTTGCCAAGCTGTCAATGTGATGTTGTTTTCCAATGGGTACATGGCAAATAGTAAAGTTCAGGATTAGGTACGTGATGAGTTTGAATGTGATCAAAGTTGTGGCTATATAATTTGTGTTATCTGATCATTTTCCAAACGGTTTGTTTTCTATAAACTACTTTTCAGCCATAGATGTTATATAGTTTACATGCTCTTGCGGGTTTGAACCTTGACGCCGTCGTCTACCTGGTCGTTAGGATGAACAATCACCCATTCACCTTCATCAAGTCCGCTAATCACTTCCGCGCTGAGGCTATTACGCTCACCGACAGTAATGTTGCGAAGCCTTGCGATACCCCTATTCGCACTACCCTCACTAACGAATACTGCCCAGTTTTCTCCCTGGCGAAATAAAGCGCCGAGAGGAATTTGTATAACATTTGGCCGTTCTTGAATTACGACTTGTGTCATAACCCGATAGCCGTGTCCTAGATTACTCCATTTGTCAGGTGCAGAAAGAAAGTCCATAATCACGTTGACACGCTGCTCTTCTACACCCAAAGAAGATACTTTGGTAAAGCCAAAAGGCTCTATGCGAAGGACCTCTCCTTCTAAGGTATGGGGGCCACCCCACTCATCGATGATAACCCGATCACCTTTTTTGATTTTCACCGCATCTGCAGACAAAAAATCTGTCACAATTTCCAAGTTTGCTGGATCACCGACCTCAAGCAGTGGAGAGCCGGTTGGCAGCACTGCCTCACTTTGCTGCATTCGTCTCAGGACTTGGCCGCTTACCGGTGCTCGAACGGAGATGTAGGAAACATCAGGTTTATTCCCCCCCCCAGCGTTTCCTGCCGATTCAATTGCAGCGCGAGATGTTTCCAGGTTTTGACGTCTTTGTATTACTGTTGCGGCAGCTCTGTCGGTGGCAGCTTTCGCAGTTTTTACTGAAAGTTGCGCCCGATCCAGGGTAACTGCGGATACAGTTGATTCTTTGTAGAGCATTTCCGCTCGTTCCAATTCTGCTTTAGCAAAATCTAACTCGGCCTTTGTTCGAGCTTGCTCCGCTAGAGCAAGTCCGAGTCCGGCCTGGGCCTCCGAGCGCGAACGTACATCGATCAAGGAGGGATCTTGGGGTTGGAATAAGGCTAACACTGTCTCCCCGGCGATTACTTTGTCACCTACCTCCAAGTCTATACGCTCAACACGTCCTGCTACCGGAGCAGACACTACGTAAACATTCTTGACCCGTGTTTCCCCTTCATCGTCAATCGAGACTATTAAATCACTTCGGATAACCTGGGCAAAATCAGCTGGTACCGGATCTGGAAGCAAAGACCATAGAATCAGTGCAAGTGTAGATGCGCTAATAATAAAAATGGTGATCTTCCTGCGATTCCAAGACGTAACCGCTTGATACATTTTACCAGCTGNAGCCATTNTTTAATCTCTTGTTTTTAAAACAGAAACCAAATCTAAGTTATATATTCTCTGCCGTGCCATAAGGCCACAAATGACCGCTGATATGGCAACCACAATTACGGAGAAGCCGTAAGTTGAATCGGCAATAATTAGCGGGAAGTTGTACATATCAGTGTTTAGAGCGGGGGACAGCAGCAAAGCTATACCATACCCTAGCACACATCCGACAGGTAAAGCGATGAGCACTTGTATGCCGAGTTCACCAAGCAGGATGTAAGCTACTTCTGCACGTGTAAAACCAAGCACTCGCAAGCTGGCCAGTGCACGGGCCCGTTCCGATAATGCGATGCGCGAGCTATTGTATGTAACACCGAATGCAATAAGCGATGCAAAAAAGACTAAGATTCCGACCATGACATTCATGGTTGCATCCATAGTCTTATTGAAACTATCTAAGGCCGCGGTGATAAGAGAAACACCTGCNACTCCNGGNGTGTTNTTGAGGNGTAGATAAAGNGCATCTACCATGTTTTTGTCNGCTAAGACATGNACGCCAGTTACNGTTGGGCCTTCAAGCATAAGCCGGTTGATNGCCTCAAGGCTCATGTAAGCTGANAGCCCTATNTATTCCTCAACAATCTGNGTNACCNGGAGATCTCTTACAGGTCGTCGTTCCTGCATGACCTCTACNTTCACTATGTCACCAATTTTTACNCNCANTTTTTTTGCTAGATGCTCAGATAGAGCAAGTCCGCCAGCAGGCGGCTCCACTGGATTGATATTTGTGTCCAGTAATCTGTTGAGATTAGCACTGTTAGCTACGCCATTGATTGTTGTGCGCTCGGTAAGCGTACCTCGGTGAAGTCTCACCGAAACAGACCGCACTGGCTGAGTTGATAAAACGCCGGGCAGTCGCCGCAACTCCTCTATTGCCGCTGATGCCCGAGGTTCAAAGAAAGATACAGTTAAAGTTTGCCGTTCTTTTTCAAAAAACATGACTGAAACAACGTGTTTGATAGTATCGATGAAGAACATCGACGACACAAGAAGCCCGACCGCGAATGCCATCCCAATAATTGTCAAGCCAGTGCGCACTGGCCATCGAATTAGGTGTCGAAAAATCATTCGTGTTGGTTGGCTGATTTTCAATACAGAAAATACATTACTAAGCCCGGAACGTTTAAATGTTGTCGGCATTGGCGGTGCTATAGCGACTGCAGGTGATAATTGAACAGCCTGTCGAACTGCGTTGAGTCCACCAGCAGCCCCAGCTAAGGCGCTGACTAATCCGGCGGCTAAAAAAACGCTTGGCTCTACTCGATAAGCCAAAAGCGGAAATTTGAAATACTCGCTGTAGATTCCTAGAGCGAATTGGCCGATCCAGTTGCCTGCGATAGCTCCCATCAATAGGCCGGCGCCAACTAGAACGAAAACCAGCTTTAGATAATGCCTTCCTATTTCCCAGTCCTTATAGCCAAATGCTTTCAGAAGACCGATTTGTTCCCGCTCGGTTTTGACTATACGAGTGATGACTATATTAAGAAGAAATGCTGCTACTGCTAAGAAGATTGGCGGCATAATCCTACCCATAGCTGCGAGCTGCGTAAGTTCGTTGGTNAGNAAGAAGTGCGACGTTTGATCCTTTCGGCTATAGGCGCCCAGNCCNCCGTAAGGTTTNAAAATATCATCCATACGTTCGATTACATATTCTGNTCGTGCATCTCGNCTTAATGTNATGGCAACATCGTTGAATGCTTCATCCAAGTCGAATGCAGAGCCCAGTGCCTTGCGGCCCATCCACAAAACGCCAAAGCGATCATCGCCAGGCATCAGTTCTCCTGGGGATACGGCATATATATACTCCGGCGTTAGGGCGATTCCGACAATTTTGAGTTTTCGTTTCTTACCGTTAATAGTAGCGGATAATGTATCATCCAGCGTNAAACCATTAGCTGTGGCAAATGGCTCGCTGATAATAATTTCTGAAGGTTTTCCAGGCTCTACCAAACGTCCACGTCGGAGGTCGATTCCGTTAATGGATGGGTATCGACCTTCTGGTATGGAAATGAGACGACCTGTTGCGGGCTCCGGTCTACCTGTGAGGTCCAGGGGCACACCGACAACAATGCGAGTTTCAAGATTAGCGACACCATCAATAGACCGTAGTCTCGTTTCAAGGCTATTGGGTGCACGCTTTAGAGATGCAAAAACTTCTGCAAATCTGTAGCGTTCATAAAATGCATCCATACTCAAATTTAACGCAGCAACGCTGCCAAAAATTGCCACCATTAGGGTAATGCCTGCCGCTACAACTGAAGCGATTGCGAGTCCCTGGCTTTTAAGTCGCCACAAATCGCGCAAAAGTTTTCGGTTGAGGGCGCTGACCTTTACTGTCATTGACCACTTTTCCAAGTGCAGTGCTATCATGTTCATTGTAGCGGCCTCACCAAACTAAATCTCGTGGAGGCCGGCGATGCTTATTATGCTCTATGCCAATTATATGTCCGTCAGCAAATCGGATTACACGGTCAGCCATCTCGGCGATCCCGGCGTTATGAGTTATAATTGCAGCAGTTGTGCCCAACTTTTTATTAGCTCGTTCGATAGCTTCCAGAACAACGATACCAGTTTTGCTGTCCAATGCTCCTGTGGGCTCATCACATAATAGTACAGACGGGTTTTTTGCTATGGCGCGCGCGATAGCGACGCGCTGTTGCTCACCACCAGACATTTGAGCCGGAAAGTGATCCATTCGGTGATTAAGGCCGACTAATCTCAAGGCCTCTTCCGGTGACATAGGATTCGGGGAAATCTCTGTTACTAGTGTAACATTTTCTTTTGCTGTTAGACTTGGGATGAGATTGTAAAATTGAAACACAAAACCAATATTATCACGGCGAAATAATGTGAGTTCTTCTTGGCTAAAAGCTGTTACCTCGCGCTCACGAAAATAAAGCGTGCCAGTGCTGGGTTGGTCTAGTCCACCCAGAATGTTCAAAAGTGTGGACTTACCACTACCAGATGGACCTAAAAGCACTACTAATTCACCTTCATGGAGTGAAAGGTTGACTCCGCGCAAGGCGTGCACCTTGGTTTCCCCGGTCTCGTAGACCTTAGAAATCCCTTTGGCCCGAAAGGTTTCATCGTAGGTCTGCGCTGTTGCTAAAGAGTCGCGCAGAGATAGGGAATTTTTTGGTGGCGTCATGAGCCCAAGTTCCGCAAAGCATACATCAAATTTATAATATGAAAGTTTATTTGACCAGTATATTGCTTAGGGGAAGTGTTAGCATAATTGGATAGTTTAAAGTGGATTTTTATACACGCATCCGTCTATTTTATTTTTAGGTCTTACTAATTATATAATCTGGCATTGACAAACGAGTGCTCGCATCTAATCACTGCGGCCAAATCAAAATTAAAGCGGGGGGTATCAGAATATGGGTCTGGGCCTTTATATCGAAGACTGCAAAATCGGTACAACCTATAAAACTAATGGTCGTACAATCGATCAGAGTGATATCTCTCTTTTTGCCGGTCTTGTCGGGGATTTTTCTACTATACATACCGATGCTGAGTACGCTAAGGCCATGCCGCATGGTGCACGCATAGCCCATGGCCCACTAACAACTTCCTGTGCCATAGGCTTGTTCGCCCAACTCGGTTTAGTAGACGGCACTGTAATTGCGCTACTCAATTTTAGTTTCGATATGAAATCAGTTGTGCGTGGCGGTGATACAATTCATGCGCTGGTTACTATTTCTGAGGCACGAACCACATCTAAGAAAAACTCCGGCGTGGTGAAATTTTCTTATGATATTCGCAATCAGAATGATGTAACTGTTCAATTAGGAAGCATGACAGTGCTGGTTAAATCTCGTGCTGCGGAGCAAGGTTTGGTTATCTAATGTCGGTACCGAATATTCCTGAAGAATTTCATACCGCATTCGATGCTTTAGAGGCGACAGCGAGAGAGCATCCCAGAAAAATATTTCTTTGCATGCCAAAAAGTGAAACTGGTGATAGGAAGTCCAGTGTTGTAGTCAACGAATATGACTTTGGCACGCTGTATAACCATGTTCAGACGCTTCGTTCCATATTTGAACGATCTGGTATAGGCCATGGTCACCGCGTAGCATTGCTTTTAGGGAATCGCGTCGAATACATCTCTTGTTTTTTTGCTTTAAACAGCCTGGGTGCTTGGGTGATTCCTATAAGCCCTGAAAACACTGCTGATGAAATGCATTATCAGGTTATGCACTCAGACGTTGATGTTGCTATAACAACGAAATCGCGATTGGTGGAATTCAACGATGTCGTGAAGCGATATGACCCTATTGTTGCAGCTTACTCTATAGAGGATTTACCTGAAGTCCTGCTAGTTCGGAAGCGCGATCTTATTAACGCACCGCCGGACCGAGAAACAATCGCGGCTGTTCTGTACACTTCAGGTACAACAGGCAAGCCCAAAGGTTGTCTCATTTCAAATCAATATGGACTTAACGCTGGCGCTTGGTATCTCACGCGTGAGGGGCATCAGGCCCTTGAGTTTGGCCGAGACCGTTTATTTAATCCGTTTCCAGTTCATCATATGAACGCTGGTATAGTCAGTCTGATGGCCATGGTACTTTCCGCCAACTGCTTGGTGCTTTGGGACCGATTTCATCCTAAAACTTGGTGGCGTGATATCGTTGAGACTGGCTCTACGGCAGCACACTATATGGGGCTCATTCCTCCGGTTCTTGTTAAGCAACCCACCGTTCCTGAAGAGCGCAAGCATAAACTAAAATTTGCTTTTGGTGCCGGTGTAGATCCTGACATACATGTAGAATTTGAGAAAAGGTTTGATGTTCCTCTAATCGAAGTATTCGGAATGACCGAAACCGGGCGAACGATCTCAAACAGTATTGAGCCGCGCCATATCAGGACTCGGGCATTCGGAAAAGCTCGAGATGGTTTAGAGATTATGATTGCAGACGATGATGATAAACCTCTTCCTATTGGAATGCCTGGAAACTTTCTTATCCGTTTTTCTGGCCCTAATCCTCGATTAGGGTTTTTCTCCGGCTATCTCAATGATGATGTGGCAACCGAGGACGCGTGGCGCGGAGGTTGGCTTCATACCGGAGATGTCTGTAAACAAGATTCAGATGGCATGCTTTATTTTGTAGACCGTAAAAAGAATATTATTCGTCGTAGTGGTGAGAATATTGCGGCGGCCGAGGTGGAGGCGGCAATCGCTGCACATAAAAGCGTCCATACAGTCGCATGCTTGCCTATCCCAGATGAAATGAGGGAGGAAGAGGTTATGGCGTGTATTGTACTTCAGCCAGGAGTTAAACCGAATCAGAAAACAGCAGCCTCAATCTTTGAGAAATGCTGCGAACAACTTTCGTATTTCAAGACACCCGGTTGGATTGTGTTTCGCAATAGTTTGCCTACAACTCACACAGCAAAAATTCAAAAATCTCTGATTTTTAGTTCTAACGAGGAGCCTACTGCTACGACAGGGTCGTTCGATTTTCGTAAGCTAAAGCGCCGACCTTCCACAACTTAAGTTTGAGTTACTAGCCTAGCCCGCCACCCGACGACACTGTTTAATATGATTTTCCTGGGCTATAGTTTCGATAGCTAAAGGATTGGCCGCTCTCACAGTATCTATAGCGGTGTAAGGATTTACCCCCATTTCAACCAATATTCGTGCGGCCATTAGTCCGGCGCGACCGCGACCTCCGCGGCAATGCACAACAACGCAACCTCCATCTTCTAAGCTTCTTCTTATAGCGTTACCATCTTTACCCCAAGTTTCTTCAAAACTAGAGTCGGGCACTCCAAAATCGGCAATAGGTAAGTGAAGCCAGTTAATGCGCCTTTTGTTTGCAGCAGTGTTCATTGCCTCCTTTGGCACATTAGCCTCAGCGAGCTCAAATGTTTCCATGAGCGTAATAAGTGTGTTCGTCCTAAAATTTTTGATCACTTCCATATCTGCTTCAAGGTTGCGGTTCCAAGGCCCCGTCACTGCATTTGGCTGACGCTTGCCTGGACAAAGGGTCATGCCAATACTTCCGCCGCCAGGCGTTGCAATTGCTGCGATCTTAAGCGGATGAGTCTGACTGGTTTTCTCGACCGTTGCTGTACCCGGAAATCCTGCTTTTGATTCTCTACCGGTCACAAGATTTCTATTACGCTTTCAGGAGGGCGCCCAATTGCGGCCTTTCCCTTATTAATTACGATTGGCCTTTCGATGATGATTGGGTGCTCTACCATCGCTGCTAGTAATATCTTTTCTTTTAGCGATGCTGGTTCGATGCCAAAATCGGCAGCATCCTTTTTGCGCACGATATCACGGGCGGGAACCCCTAGCATTTTTACTATTTTTGCCAGCTCCGCGATGGAAGGTGGCGTGGTGAGATAATTAACTATTTCTGGCTTTAGGCCACGCCCCTCTAGAAGCGCCAATGTTTGTCGCGACTTAGTGCAACGCGGGTTATGGTAAATTTTCAAAACCATGATTTCGGCAGATTTAACCTTGAAGATATATCGGAATCAAGTCTCAGATATTGACGTCCCTAGGCCACAGCCTCAAGCAGAAAGACCTAGAATCTGGTCTTAGACACGTTCGGGAGAGAGTATGCACCTAACACACGTGCTCCGGGAAATGCTGATCTGATAAAAGCGTAAGCTCTGTATTAGCTATTCTCTTATAACGCCACGAACTTCAACCAGCTGTGACGCAATGGCTTCATTCAGTTCATTATGAGCTGCTTCAAACTCCTGAATCCGGACACGTAGGCCACGTAACTCATCCAATTCAGCATCCGTCATAGGTTTGCGGTTGGATGCAATAGATAATGTGCTCCCAATGTATCTGGCCTTCAGATCGGCGTGCATTTTGGCCATATCAATCATCTCTTGGGGATCGATTATGTCTACCCGGCGTTTAAGTGAGCGACGTATCTCATCCTCAATAATATGGTTAATGTGGCGAGTCAGCTGGCTTGCGGTCAATGCCGTTGGCGCGCCATTCTTTTCCTCGGGGAAGAAAGAGGGTGAGCTTTCTGGCTTAGCATCTCCCTGACGGCGGCGGACAGCAATAAAATCAATCACAGACATGGCAATATTTCCTTCTGGCCTTGAGGCCGTTTATGCGGCTCTAATACTTTGTATAAGCAACAACTGTGCCAAGCCCATTGAATGCTTTAATATGTATATAAAACAATTAGTTATAGATTCTTTAAGGGATAATATTAAGTAATGTGAAACGCTAATACTGCCGGGTTATATGATCCACTAGGAAAGCTCTGCCTGTCCATAATGTATGCTTTAACGCATCCTTAATGCCGTGTAATTCTGTTACTTAACATAGCGTGTTTGCGCACTATGCGAATGAAATGGGGGAAGAACTTATGCAAAGAGGCCATTGGGGATCGCGTCTGGGCTTTATTCTCGCTGCCACTGGCTCGGCGGTGGGATTAGGTAATATTTGGAAGTTTCCCTACACCGTAGGAAATAATGGCGGGGGCGTCTTTCTCGTTGTGTATTTGGCAATTGTCTTGACAATTGGCGTTAGCGTGATGCTTGCGGAATTCTCTATTGGACGAGCTTCTGAACGCAGTCCTGTCGGGGCTTTCACCAGGCTGAGAGGTGGGTTATGGCCTGCCGCTGGCTTTTTGGGGGTGGTAGCTAGTTTCGCTATCTTATCTTTCTATAGTGTCGTAGGCGGGTGGACGATTGCCTATGTTGTTAAGTCAGCCAGTGGACTTATAGCGACAGCTGATACCGATACGCTTGGTGGTCTATTCGGTGGATTTATTTCTAGCTCAGTCGAGCCAATTGTCTATCATTCAATTTTTATGGCACTCACCATGGGTGTAGTGCTGGGAGGCGTTCACAAGGGAATCGAAAGAACATGCAAGGTATTATTGCCAATGCTGTTCATCATTCTCATAGTGCTTGCAGTTAGGTCCGTTACACTGCCGGGGGCGATGGAAGGACTGGCATTCTATTTAGTGCCTGACTTTAGTAAGATTAATGCAGATGTAATTGGCAACGCTCTTGGTCAGGCATTCTTTTCTTTGTCACTGGGTATGGGAGCTATGATTACTTACGGCTCCTACCTATCACAAAAAGAAAATTTATCGCAGGCGGCGATTTGGGTAACTTTGGCTGATATGTCAGTTGCAGTTATTTCTGGACTTGTCATCCTACCTGCAGTCTTTGCCTTTGGCTTTGATCCCACGGAAGGACCTGGTTTAGTCTTTATCACTTTGCCAGCCGTATTTGGACAGATTCCGGCAGGTGTTATTTTTGCAGTNATGTTTTTTATACTACTTGCGATTGCTGCGTTGACTTCTTCAGTGTCACTACTTGAAGTTGTTATTGCTTATCTCATTGACGAGAAGAAAATGCGACGCGCACCTGCAGCAATCGTTTCTGGGACCTTAATTTTTGTAGTTGGTATTGCGTGCTCGTTGTCTATGGGTGTGTGGAGCGGATTCACCATCGCAGGCAGAAATATCTTTGATTTTATGGATTACACTTCTTCTAATGTCATGTTGCCAGTTGGAGGCATCGCTATATCTTTGTTNGTAGGTTGGGTCATTTTGCCNCGNGCAACGCAAGAGGCGACAAGTCAGGGTGCGCANCCATTCTTTTGGGTAAAAGGGTGGCAGTTTGTATGTCGATATGTGGCCCCAGTCGCTATAACTTGGATTCTAATATCTGGGATTTAGAATCTGTATTAGTGGTTTTTTGGTGCTTTTAATTCGGCACTGCAATATGCATTTCCGGTAGTCAGCTTAGACAATATATTAGGTCGTAATGGATTTTTTAAAAAATCGAGGAAATGATGTAGGGGCCGATTTGATTATCGAAGGAGTCTCCGGCATCGATCCAACTGCTGATGANGGGGCTAGGCGCCGATTCCGGGATACCCTCGGCCAATTTGCAACGGGCGTAACTGTNATGACAACGATGTCATCGCTTGAGCGCGTAGGCATAACAGTTAGTTCGTTCAATTCACTTTCCTTAGACCCACCCCTGATTTTGTGGAGCATTGCTGAAACATCTACTTGTCACAGATATTTTAAGGNTGGTGAGTGGTTTGCTGTTAATGTTCTTGCNGAGGATCAGGAGTCTATTGCTGTNAATTTTGCNAAGACTGGNNCNGATAAGTTTNATNANATAAAAACTTTTACGGGATTGNAGAGCGTTCCCTTGATTAGTGGGTGTGTGGTNTATTTTGAATGCNGNGTTGAAGCNCGTTATCCTGGAGGNGATCATGANATCATCGTTGGNCGGGTNCATCGGATATTCAACGTTGGAAAATCACCACTTTTGTTTCATGGTGGGGCATTACGTGCTTTGGGTGATCAGGCTGAAAAATTGTCATAGAATTAATTTTAATTCTGCCGCTTAAAAAGCCTTGCAAGTGAAGATTTAGACCAGCTCCATAGAGCTGGCTGCATGTTTGCGCCAGACACTGCTTCAAGTTGCAGGCCGGCATGGGTCACTTGATTGTCATCAATGTCGCGTACTACTAATACTGCGCTACCGATAGGTAAGTGGTCTCCCACTTCTGGGGTCTCATCAAACCTCCGAGCAAAGAATTCTGCGATTTCCATCTCAGCTGTTTCTTGGTCAACAGGCAGGCCATAAAAGGAGCTGATTTGTTTTAATTTTACCTTTCCGCTGAATGTAAATTCACCGAAGAAGGGCTCGTTTGAGATCAACAACTCTGAGTGAGCCACAAACAATTGATCAAGTCGATTCACTCGACTGGGAGGTAGTAGGTAATAGGCGTAGTCTCCAGTCTGAAGTGCGCCGGATTCCGCCGATTGTATTATAAGCTGATCGCGTACTACAAAAACTGGGCGTGCCCATGGTGGCACAATTGCTCCATTCATGACGGCACTATCTGTTAGTACTGGGTATCCTACCATCTCCAGCTCTAATTGTCCGGGCAAATCTACCTCTGAGTGATGAACCGGCGCTGTTTGTCGTGGCAAAGCTAAATCCAGTTTTCGTGCCGACCATGTGAGAGTCCATCCTTGAACTAGAAGGGATAATAGAACAACGACGAAAGCTACGTTAAAGTAAAGCTCTGCATACTCTACACCCGATAGCGTAGGGATGGCAGCTAGGAAAATGCTGACCGCGCCACGCAAGCCGACCCATGCGGTGAAGGTGTTTTCCTGAGGAGAGAAGCCGAAAGGAGTTAAGCACAACCATACGGCAACTGGTCGAGCAATTAGCAGCAAAAATAAAGCTGTAAATGCGGCAGGTAATGCATAGGTGAGAAGAGAGCTCGGACTAACCAAAAGTCCAAGCACAAGGAACATGACAATTTGTGCAAGCCATGTTGCTGCATCATTTACTGTGATTATGGTAGCAGCTGCACGCAAAGGCCGGTTGCCTAATACGACTCCTGCGATGTAAACCGCCAGGAACCCGCTACCAGATAAGAATGATGTTATGGAAAAAATTAGCACTGCAGCGGNGCATGGCGAGAAGAGGGTGGAGTCCACCAGGTAAATTTACACGGTTTAGAAACCATGACACTATAAGTCCACCACCTATGCCACCAATGGCTCCGAGGATAATTTGTAAGCCAAGTAGCCTAGAGATGTCGGTAATTTGTTCAGAAGTTGTTAAGGTGTCTGGGGCAGCTAGGGTAGCTTGTACTAAAATCAAGGTCAGAAAAAACGCGACTGGGTCGTTGGTGGCGGATTCCATTTCAATCACGGCACCTACCCGTCGCTTTAATTGTAGTCCCCCAGCATGGATAAGAAAAAATACGGCTGCAGCATCTGTCGATGCAACGACTGCACCTAGCAAAAGTCCATGCAGAATTGGAACATCGAATATCAGAGTCGCTGCAGTGCCGGTGAGAACGGTAGTAATCAAAACACCAATCGTAGATAGCAGAATTGCTGGTGCTGCTGCACCACGGAAACGACTTAGATTAGTCCGCAATCCACCATCGAAAAGGATAACGGCAAGGGCGAGTGAGCCGATGAGGTAGGTCAGGCTATAATCATCAAAAGTGATCTGGCCCGGGCCCTCTTCTCCGGCAAGCATACCGATTAAGAGGAATATCAATAGCAGGGGTGCGCCAAAGCGTGTGGCAATTAGGCTTGATAGAATACCGAGTAAAACTAGCAAGGACCCGAATAACAACAAGACATTTACGAATTCAATACTTTCCATTACCCAGCCTGTGCCTCATAATTTCTGTGACTATATATGTCTCCCCATTGTTGTTGGCGCATAGATCACTTCTTTGCACTATTGTACTGCCGACCAAGGTGGCAATTTACCGGCCGTCATCAAGTTAAACATGGCAGTCATATCTTTCAGTACCGGCTTGGCGAGCTTATTTTTCTGAATAGCGGCCCAGTATTTTTTTAATTTCGGCCTTTTACCGATAATGTCGGAAATGTCGTACCAATTAGTGGCTGCTGTAGTAAACAAAAGTATTGGAGAAGCAACGCAGTCAGCGAGTGAGAATCTCGAACCTGCCGCAAATGGTCCTTTTACCAGAACACGTTCTAGCGCATTTAACCCCTTTTCGAGATCTTGAAATACAGTCTTTATATCTACGGGTTCTTTTGAGGTTCCACGTTTGTGTTGCACTATTTTAATGGCTGGGCGCAGAACATATTCGTTGGCGACTGCAGCTATTAGGCGAGTCTGGCTGCCCGCTGCAGCTGATTCTGGAATCAGCTTCTTAATTTTGGATTTGGCGTCCAGATACTCAAGAATAACCGCAGATTCATACAAGGTGGTTGTACCGTCTTTCAGCACAGGTACTTTTGCAAAGGGATTCAGCTTATAGTATGCTGGAGACTTGATTCCACCCTTTGGCATCATCAGTTCGTAATTAAACCCCTTTCTTTTTGATGCTAGGACGAGAGCTGCCACGTAGGGTGAGATGATCCTACCGTAAATAGTGAGTGCCTTCGCCATGTCAATTTTCTCCTCTGTGTTTGGTAATCTCTATTTTTGCTGCATATAGGCATTCATAGCCTCGCCCATCTCGTCTATGACGCCACCGAGGAGCTTATTCTTTTGAGCTTTGGCATAGTAGCGCTTCAACTTTACCCGTTTGCCTAGCACGGGGCCGGAACTGACCTGCGGTATAATGGCTTGCAGGAAAAATAGTGTGGGTACGATATAGCAGTCGGCTATCGTGAATCGCGCACCTGCTGCAAAAGGCTTCGCTACTAGTAATTTTTCGGCTGCATCTAAGGCTTGGTTAAGCGCAGCCAGTTTTTCTTGAACGAGCTTTTTGTCGCGTTTCACTGGATCGGTTTGTGAGAACAAGCCAAACATAGCAGTTTGCACATATTCAGAGAAAACTGCTCCGATTAAGCGGGTCTGTGCAGCGGCTTTTGCGGAGGCAGGAATAATCGGCTTTTTTTTGTATTTAGCATCGATGTATTCAAGTATTACACCTGACTCAAAAAGAACTGTTGTCCCATCTTTAATGGTCGGCATTTTGCCCAGGGGATTCATTCTAAGAAAGGTAGCCGATTTAATGCCACCCTTTGGTAGCAGTAACCTGTGCGGGATGTCCTTATAACGTGCTGCGAGCACTATCCGGGCTGCGAAGGGGGATAGTATCGAACCATAAATATCCATGATAAATCCTCATTAGAAAATGAAAAGTCCTGAGCTTCCAGGGCGGCGGATCATAGCCGAAAAGCAGACTGATGCACCTTGTAAGTTGTAAACTCTGCCTATGTACTGCTGCTTCTGTTACTCAAGCCGTCCAGAGCGGCCTGATCCAGAATAACTTGCCTATGTGGAAATGGTATTTCGATGCCATTTTCTTTGAGCAGATCCCAGAGGGCTAGAAAAACATGTCCCTTGACGTTGGTCACGCCTTCTTCAGGGTCGTTAATCCAAAATCTCAGCACAAAATCAATTGAACTGTCACCAAAAGCTATAACGTGGCACATAGGTTCGGGATCGTTGGCCACACGTTCCGGCGTCTTGGCGGCCATCACCGCAAGCCGCCTTACGCTGTGGGGATCGCTATTGTAGGATACTCCAAATTTAATTTCCATGCGCACCTTACGGTCGCTATGAGACCAGTTGATGACTTGGTTTACTACGAAGTCATCATTGGGAATCAGTATTTCCTTATTATCTCGGGTGATTACCCCAACATACCTCGCAGTCATTTCTCTAACCCAACCGAAAGTTTGGCCGACTTCTATGACATCACCTGGTTTAATTGATTTATCCAGGAGCAAGCTCACACCACTGAGTAAGTTTGAAACCTGTTTTTGCAGTCCTATACCCACTCCTACTCCGAGGGCACCGCTAAAAACGGCTAGTGCACCAAAATTGAGACCCATGGTGGGTAATGCCACTAATACAGCTACAACCACTAAGGTGCTACGCGATAGCTTTATGATTAACACTCGCGCACGTGGTGTAATGCCTACCATACCTGCGAGTCTCCGATCGATAGCCCGCGTAATGGCTAGCGCGATCCATACAAGTATGATGAGAAGAACAATCCCCCCTAATAGATCCAGCAAGCTGACTTTTGCTGAGCCCATCGAAAAAGTGAATCCACGTAAGGTATTTATTGTTGGGGTAAGGAGCCCTAGAATATTCAGAGCAGCGATAGACCATGCGCTGATTGCAACGAAACGTGCCAACATATGGTTGGCGACGACCAAAGAGCTAATAGTGATAATCACCCAAGCGGTCACTAGGCTGGCGATAACTTCCATTAGCCCGGAAGTTGCAATTTCTGGGATTTTTTCGAACACACCCGCCACAATCCAGGTCAAGATAATGAAAGTTAGTCCACCGACCTGTGGAATGATGGCTATGCTGATGGAACGTAATACTCCGGGAAGATTAGTACTGCGTACCCAACTGTCGAGCTGAATTCTTAGTTTACGGTGCGCACTGTAAGCCAGTAAGAAAATGATTAGGATCGCCAAGATTTGTGCGATTATTGGTAATGTTGTGACGTGGCCTAATGTCCAGGTTACAGTTTCATTAAGCCAATTAGAAAGTTCTTCTATTATTTTGTCTGGATACATATATCCGTCTTTATCAAATGATCATTTTAAAGTTTTCTTACATCAGCTCTTCTTTGAATAATCTCAATGTGCGTTCGTGCGCGAGATTAGCCGCATCTGCCTTAAAGTGGGTTTTGTCAGACTCTCTACAGAAGCCATGATTTGCGCCATCGTATCCATGAATCTTGATATGTCTGTGGCCTTTTAATCCACTTTCAATTTTAGCCTGAGATTCTGGGGAAACGAAGCCATCATCACGGGCAATGTGCATAATTACTGGGCTCTTTATTTTATCTGCTTCACCCAAAAGATTATCGATACCAACCCCATAATAGGCTGCGCTTGCGTCGGTGTCCGTTCGGGCGGCGGTTAGGTAAGATAAGAGACCTCCGAGGCAAAAGCCGAGGTTACCAACATTACCGTTACATCCTGGCATTTTTCGCAATGTAGAAATTGTTGCTTGGATATCTTCAACACCCTTGTCAGCGCTGAACTGACCGAATAGTTCAAGTCCTTTGTCAAATTCCTTTTCCTTCGTGGGATCTAGTTGAATGCCAGGATCCAATCGCCAAAATAGGTCAGGTGCTATAGCCATATAACCCTCTCCTGCTAGCCAGTCGGTAATACTCCTCAGCCATGCGTTTACGCCAAAGACTTCTTGTATTACTACGAGACCTGGCCCGCTGCCACCAACCGGCGTTGAGAGATAGCCCATAAAGGTTCCGTCTTTTCCTGCGATAGATATTTCTTTACCAGCCATACTTTGCGTCTTTCCCCTCTGTGAAGTATTACACACGTGTTTAGCGGTATAGTTGTAAATAAAATAGGGTCTTAAGGCTAGGGGCAGTGGGAATATCTTTACCTAAAGCAAACCTTTTGTGGACAAGATGAAACATTGGGATGGGCCTGCTTGAGCTAAGGTTTTTTCTTAGGATCGCGTTTAATAATTGAATTGGAAAGTCCTATGGCAGTGTCGAAGAGGATGATTGTAGGTATAAGTGGCGCATCCGGTATCATCTACGGAATCCGTCTTCTTCAGGTATTAAAGCATTTAGACGTAGAGACTCATCTGGTTATGTCTAAGTCTGCAGAAGTGACCTTGGCGCATGAAAGCGATATGAAAGTATCGGTGTTAAAAGCACTGGCGAGTGCGGCTTATTCCAATTCCGATATCGGCGCGGCAATTTCCTCTGGTTCCTTTCAGACCCAAGGGATGATTGTGGCGCCCTGTTCTATCCGCACTGTATCAGAAATTGCTTACGGTGTTACATCTTCTCTCTTATCACGATCCGCAGATGTTGTACTGAAAGAGCGCCGGCGCCTTGTGCTTATGGTCCGGGAAAGCCCTCTGCATACCGGTCACTTAAGCACTCTGAAAAAGGCATCAGAAATTGGAGCGATAATTGCACCACCCGTTCCAGGTTTCTATGCCAAACCTCAGAGCCTGGATGATCTTGTAGACCATACAGTTGGGCGCGCGCTCGACCTTTTTGATATTGATGCCGGATTAGTTAAGCGCTGGGGAGGGGGGCGAGAAGCGAGAGGCTTTCGTTCTAAAAATAGGAAGAAATGAGCGCTAAGGCGCCAAACGTGGATAAAGACAACCCCTTATGGGACTTTATGATCTCTACCTACAATAAGCCAGGGGTAGAAAACGCGTGTCTAGCTTTACAAGCGAGTTTTAGGGCCGATGTCAATATGGTGATGTTCTGTATCTGGCTAGCTTATCGCTGCGATGGCAACTCATTCTTGAGTTTCTATCTGAAACCAGCCTTAAAGTTTTCACTTAGCTGGCAGAGTGCAATGGTTGAGCCTTTGCGGGCAGTGCGTGACAATCTCAAAGATTACATTCAAAACTATAGCCTGGATGGACCTGACCAGGAATCAACTATTGCACTTCGTGAGCGCATTAAAGAATGCGAATTAGATATGGAATATATGCAAACGCTCTCTTTATATGCTCTAGTACTCGAGGGTGATCACCAAGACTTCAGTGAGTCATCAGTGAATTGCAAAGAGTGTGCTCGCAACAATCTCGAAGAATATTTCGTATCCATAGGTGCTAGAATTGATCCGCCGAGTGAAGCTCACGTCACTTGCATATTATCTGCAGTTTTTGACGCATGAATTTCAGTCGGATAATGGCAGCACCTCCAGCAAACCCTGCATGCGAGTAGGCAGATGCGCTTTGCGCGTTGGATAGCCTAATATAAAGGTGCCGATTCTTGGAAGAATGGCCTTCGGCACCTGGTTATTTTCGCTCCGAATTAGCGCAAGACTTTGATGCATAGATGCTCGGAGTCGAGTGAGAGAAGCCATATCGGGCAACTAGACAGTTGGTAATAATAGTTCTTATCTGGCGCTGGCACTATAGTTTGGGAGTGGTGACTGCTCTAGACCCCAAGATGTTGTGCCATAGAGGCTTTGTAGATTTCTTGGGAAGGTCGTTGGCGGTTCTCTTATTTTATGGTGTGTTAGCTCAAGGTGCACACAAAAAAAACCGGGCCGGCCCTGCGCTGCCTCAGGTTTCTGGGACGCACCGCAACAACCGCCCTCTCCCCTGTTGAGGGCGGTTGTTGTCGTTCTTACGCATGGAAATTATTCAAGGATTTGTCGAAAGATAGTATTGGATCAGGTTAAAGAATGTAGATGTGAGTATGCAACTCAAACAAAGCATCTTTCTTTTGCTTTAGTTTAGACAACGGAATGGGATTTAAAAATTCACCTCTAGCACTTTCGGTAATTCTCTCTTTCAAAATATGACTAACTCCACGATCCTACACGCTGATGCCCAAAATAATATTATCAGCGACTAGGTGAGAATCGATTTTGTGAATAGTATGAGGAGCGAAAAAAATGGGCGGTGCTTGCGCACCGCCCCAAGTTTCAGGGACGCACCCCTTAGCCAAACTCAATTTTACGATTTGGTCAACCTTTAGATCACAATTATATTAAATGCAGCATGCATACGAGCAGTGGCAGATGCGCTACATTTCTGTGGGTAAGTCTCACGATTGCAATAACATTCAATGTGTTCAGACTATCGGCAATGTTAGTGAGACGGGCCGGGAAGCGTGCAAAAAATTTTAGCCGGGAAGAATCACAAAAGCTCAAGAAGTCATATCTGTGGTCGCTCGTCCTTGGCCAAGTGGCATTGCCATACGTCTCCTCAGCTTATTTTGTGCTTCAGAAAGGTGAAACTATACGTAGATTGTGGTGATCAAGTATCGTATCTAGGCACTCAATTTTCTACATCTGGGCAAAGTGAAGCACATATTTTACTGGCAGGGGTGGTGCGTTTTACACGTGTTAATTATTCTAAAAATATCGCCAAGGACCGATGGGCTTTAATCGTCCGATAGACAAGGCAGCGCTACTTGCAAAATTTGATGTCCTGTTTGAGGCTGAACGGGGTAAGGCCGCTCGGCCTATTCCCAGTGTAGAAGATATTTTTAAACCAAAGCGCGAAGTATCGCCCATTCTTTACTTGCCTGTGGAGGTAAAGGCTCGTGAATTTCAGGCAAAAGCCCATATTGCACGTGAGGCCGTGAGGAAGGGCTTTAGAGTTCTATTTGGTGCCAAATGGCCGTTAATTATGAACATCGATCGTCTACCACCAGGCATTTTCTTGTTCAAAACTATGCACCAGATTGACGCTAACAATATGCTCATGTGTATCAAAAAAGGACATTTGGTCGCGGTGCTTGATGAGGAAATGTTTGGAATTTCTGCTTCTGGCGACTACATAAAGTCGACCGTTCACCCTCATGCTGTCGGTTGTGCTGATTTGATCTGCGCTCAAGGGCCGCACTATGCACAACATTTTCCGTATCCTGCAAATGTCGTAGTCACCGGAACGCCGCGTATCGAGACATATAAAAAATCGATGGGTGATGATATTTTAATTTGCTTGCAGTCTGGAAATATTAATAATCAAGGGCGCTCATTTGAGGACATGGTCCAAGAAACCTTGGGTCTGTCTGCGTTTCCTTTGAGCACGCCTGAAGGCACAGCTTGGGCAGAGATCATGCGTGCTGCTATTGCTCACGAGTGCGATGCCCTGCCGCTAATAAGCGATACCATTGATGCTTTAGCGGTGGCATTCCCTAATCGGCGAATTATCGTGAGGCCGCACCCAGTCGAAAATCCGAGCAATTGGACTTTTAGCGCTCCAAATATAGCTATCGATACGAAGAATAATATTATCGACTCGCTTGAAGCGGCGGGTGTTGTCGTTTTTGTGAGTGGCTGCACCACTGGCCTTGATGCTTACCTTGCCAAAGTACCCGCTGTGCGATTGGGCGGCGGCGGCATTGGCATTTCGGCTAATATGCATCCCGAGGCTAATACGGCTGCTGAGGCAGTGAAGGCTGTGCAGCGAGCTCTGCTATGGAGTGGATCAATTGAAGATCATTTAGGACCTCTAACATTAACTCAAAGTCTACTTAATCTTTACAAGAATAATGCTGGTGGTTCTGGGCTACACTCTTTTTCATTGAGGGCCATTGAGCCGGTTGAGGATGATACTTTTATCCGTCGTAAATTTCCTGATACTTCAGCGGATGAAGTGAGCGCACTGGTTGACCGGCAGGTAAAAAAAATTGCTTGGAATCTGTTTTTGATATAATCCGTTGCGGATATAATTTATTTGCGTGGGCTACCTGCCCCTTCTCCACCGCTGGAATGCCCAATCGTACCAGGTTAGTCTCCGTCTATGGTCAAATTCCCAAACTCTATCTCAGAGACAGCTGAGCTTTTGCGTGGTGCCGGATATATTGCGGGGCGCGACCTGGCTACCGCGCTATTTTTGGCCTTAAGACTTGAGCGCCCATTGTTCTTGGAAGGCGAGGCAGGGGTAGGTAAGACTGCAATTGCCAAAGTACTGTCGGATATTTTTGGATGTAAACTTATCCGTCTGCAATGTTACGAGGGCCTTGATATCGCCTCGGCTGTCTACGAGTGGAATTATCCTCGCCAAATGATGGCCATTCGTCTAGCGGAGGGTTCCGACAAATCGGTGTCGGCTAATGATATATATACTGAGGATTATCTTATAAAGCGCCCATTGATGGCAGCTTTGGAATCGAACGCATCCGATCCTCCAGTTTTACTCATAGATGAGATAGATCGTACTGATGAACCTTTTGAGGCCTTTTTGCTCGAGGTGCTTTCAGACTATCAAATTACGATACCTGAGCTGGGCACAATAAAAGCCGAGGTTCCGCCAATAGTCATTCTTACGTCTAATCGCACTCGTGAGATTCACGATGCCCTTAAACGTCGCTGTCTTTATCACTGGGTCGATTACCCGACCGTAGAGCGTGAACGTGCCATTTTAAATGTCCGGGTACCAGAGGCAGGTGAAAAGCTCGGTATGCAAGTGGTACATTTTGTTCAGACCTTGAGAGGTATGGACTTGTTCAAAGCCCCTGGTATCGCTGAGACTCTCGATTGGTCTCAGGCACTCCTAGCGTTAGGAGTGAGAGAGCTCGATTCTGAGACGGTCGAGTCCACTTTGGGCGTTGTCCTGAAATATCAGGACGATATTTCGCTTGTGGGTGGTAAGCTCAATACTGTTATTGATACGGCCCGTCGTTCCGCGCAGAATCTATAATAAAGTCCCATAAGCCGTGCACTTTATAGGGCAAGGGTCTAGTGTTGGCTCTCATTATTTAGAATATGCCTCGGACCGAATAGCAATTCTTTTTGAGCATATATCTATGCTGTATTAACGCTAACGCATTCGTAGAGAATTCTGTACATGTCAGATGCCCCCACCAAGGATAAGACTAAGCCGCCATCCAATGTTCCTGTGGACTATACCCCACCTAAAGTTTGGACCTGGACCAAAGAAAGCGGGGGGCGATTTGCTTCAATTAACAGGCCTGTTTCTGGCCCGACTCACGAGAAGGCCTTACCTGTTGGGCGTCATCCTATGCAACTCTATTCGTTGGCCACACCCAACGGGGTGAAAGTGACGGTCATGCTAGAAGAGCTTCTGGCAGTTGGCCAGGTAGGCGCCGAGTACGATGCATGGCTGATAAAAATTAATAAAGGCGACCAATTCGGTAGTGGCTTCGTAGACATTAATCCTAATTCCAAAATCCCAGCGCTAGTTGATCGCAGTGGATCAAAGCCAATACGAGTATTCGAATCCGGAGCCATTTTATTATACCTTGCAGAAAAATTCGGTGTTTTTTTGCCGACAGATGGGGCGCGCGCAGAGTGTCTGTCTTGGCTATTCTGGCAAATGGGAAGTGCTCCCTATCTTGGTGGTGGATTCGGTCATTTCTATGCCTATGCACCATTTAAAATCGAATACGCTATCGATAGATACGCCATGGAGGTCAAACGCCAGCTAGATGTACTTGAACGGCGTCTGGGAAAGGCTGAATTCCTTGCTGGCAAAGACTATACGATCGCCGATATGGCGGTGTGGCCTTGGTACGGAATTCTGGTAAAAGGTATGATTTATGAATCAGGTGAATTTTTACAGGTGCAGTACTATAAAAACATTCAGCGCTGGGCTGACACGATTGAAGCACGTCCGGCTGTTAAGCGCGGCCGTATGGTCAATGCTACTTGGGGCGAGCCCTCACAGCAACTCCCCGAACGTCATAACGCATCGGATTTCGAACTAAAAACGCAGGATAAAGTCGATGAAGCGGTGGAATAATAGTGCTGTCCGTGATTGAGAAAATAAACACAGATTAAATAGCGGTCACGCTGTGTCGCTGATTTGTGTAATCATATATTAGCGCCCTGAATATATAAGTGCGCTGAGGATTCGAATTTTAATGCCGCTAAATCCTGTCTCACTTCCTCTTAATGTAATGCATTTCGCACGTATCTTGCGCCTAGTGGGGCTACCCATTGGCCCAGGTAAGGTCATCACCGCTCTGGAAGCGCTGCAGATTGTTGATATCAGTCAGCGCGAAGACGTTTTTTGGGCTTTACATGCGGTACTAGTAAAACGCTATGCCCATACCAAAATGTTCCGTCTGGCGTTTGATCGGTTCTGGCAAGCGCCAATTGAACTCAGTTGCGACGATTCTAAAGACGTCTCTGCTAAGCTAGATGCAACAGAGTCTGAAGAGGCGCAATTCCCTGGCCGCCTAAACGATTCTTTTTCTGGTTCCTCGTCGCATAGTGAATATGCTTTTAAAATAGAAGAAGACGCAGCGATCGATTGGTCGGCTGCCGAACAGCTTAGCAGGAAAGACTTTGAAACTATGAGCACGTTGGAATGGAACGAAGCTAAGCGCCTGATTGCAAATATGCGTTTGCCCATTCCTCAAATTCCCCCCCGCCGCTTTCGTATGCGAAAAGGTGCTGCGCGTATAGACATGCGTGCGACACTGAGCACTATGGTCCGTAATGGCGGGTTTATTGACTTACAATCTAAGGCACCTAAAAAAAGACAACCACCTCTAGTTGTGCTCTGTGATATCTCAGGGTCTATGACGTCCTATGTACGCATGTTATTACATTTTTTTCACGCAATAACCAATGACCGCGACCGAGTATATACTTTTTTATTTGGCACACGCCTTACCAATGTTTCTCGTTACATGGCTTGTCGCGACCCAGACGATGCGCTCTCTCGTATCAGCCTTGCTGTAGAAGACTGGTCTGGTGGTACACGCATTGGTGAGACTCTAGGACAGTTCAATCGCTTGTGGTCACGACGCTTATTAGGGCAAGGGGCGGTAGTACTACTTATCACCGATGGGCTAGATCGTGATAGCGGTGAGGGCTTAAGTGCCGAAATGCGTCGTCTACATGGCTCCTGCCGACGGCTTATTTGGCTAAATCCCTTGCTACGATATGATGCATTCGAGCCTAAGCCGGCAGGTATCCGCGCAATGCTCCCTCACGTGGATGACTTTCGCCCAGTACACAACTTGGAAAATTTAGCTGATCTGGTGTTGGCGCTTGATCCGCGCGCGCCTACGCTAAAGCATGCAGCGTGAATTTTAATATAGAGCGTTAGATTGATGACCTCCTTACCTAGTAATCCTATCGACCAATTGTTTGAATGGACTGCGCGTGGCCAGAAAGCTGCGCTCGCTACCGTGGTCTCGACTTGGGGATCTAGCCCACGCCCCCCAGGTAGCCATCTTGCTATTAATGAGTCCGGAGACTTTGTCGGCTCGCTTTCCGGCGGCTGTATTGAAGGAGCTGTGGTAGATGCAGCTTTAGCTGTAATTAAAACAGGGAAGACTCAGCTTCTCGACTATGGTGTGACTAACGAAATGGCTTGGGAAGTGGGCCTCGCCTGTGGCGGAAAGGTCACCGTATTCGTAGAGCCGATAAGCTTATGAGACGTGATATTTTGGAGGCTTTAACCCAGCAATTAGAGCGTAAATCAGGGTGTGCGTGTGTCACAAATCTACATAGTGGGCAGCAAGCGTTGCTTTATGAGGGTGGTGAGCGCGGTAATCTGACTCTGAATGAAGCTCAACGAATAGCGGTGTTAAGGCGTATTAAAGCGGATAAGTCAGGGCTGGAGGGCAATATTTTTATCCGGGTTTATGTCCCGCCTAGGCGAGTGGTGATTATTGGTGCAGTTCATGTCGCCCAATTTCTTTGTCCCATGGCCAAATTGGTGGGATTTGATGTAACCGTCATTGATCCTCGTGAGGCCTTTTTTCGTTCGGCTAGCCTATCGGGATTTGACGGAATTATCGCTTGGCCTGACGAAGGTCTAAATAGTGTTTCGCCAGACTCAAGAACTGCCATTGTTACGCTTACTCATGATCCTAAGCTTGATGATATAGCCCTAAGTACAGCATTACGCACCCCTGCATTTTATATCGGCGCTCTCGGGTCAAAAGCAAATCATGCCAAACGTTTAAAAAGGCTAGCAAGTGAAGGTTTTAGTGCTGCTGATCTAGATCGAATCAATGGACCAGTCGGACTGGCAATAAATGCTCAAAGTCCAGCAGAAATCTCTGTATCTATTATGGCGCAAGTTATTGAAAGCTTGCGAGTAGTGGTGGAATGAAATTCGGCCCCGTTCCAATTACAAAAGCCCAAGGACTTGTGCTTGGGCATACCTTTCGTCAGGGGGGCACTATCTTAAAGAAGGGTCATGTTATTTCGGCCGCAGACATCGCCGCGTTTAGAGCTTTAGGCGTTGAGGAAGTGATTGGTGCACGGCTAGAGCCCGGCGATATCTCTGAAAATGCTGCAGCTTTGCACTTAGCTCAAGAACTTTGTGGTGATAACATAACAATTTCTGATGCGCGAACTGGGCGTTGCAATCTCATCGCTAGAGGTGACGGTCTTGTGCTACTAAACGCATCCGAAATTCATGCTATTAACCAGATTGATGAAAGCATCACGTTAGCTACCTTGGCGGACAAAGCACACGTGAAAGCCGGGCAGGTTGTGGCGACTGTGAAAATCATACCCTTCGCAGTTTCACAAAAGACGCTGAATTACGCTGAGGACTTGGCCCGACATACTAAGATTACTCTAAGTCCGTATAAGTCGAAAAATTTTTCCATTCTCAGCACCCTGGTGCCGGATCTTAAGGAATCTGTAGTGTCTTCTACCGAGGCCCTAACTCGACAACGTATTAAAGCTATTGGTGGTAAGGTCATCAGCTCTTTCCAGACCACTCACGGCGCAGATGATATTGCCAAAGCAGTGAGAAAAGCCGAGGAATCCAAGACTGACGTTTTGTTGATCATTGGTGCTTACGCAACTGTTGATCGAGGTGATGTTGGCCCCATGGGTGTTATTGCTGCAGGAGGGGTTATAGACCACTTTGGTATGCCGGTAGATCCTGGAAACCTGCTGGTTCTTGGGCGCGTTGGCCAAATGCTCGTGCTCATTTTGCCCGGCTGTGCCCGATCGCCCAAACTCAATGGTGTCGATTGGGTGATGCAGCACATAGCTGCGAATATAACAATAGGTGGAACGGAAATTATGTCTATGGGCGTTGGTGGCCTTTTGGTTGATACGCCTGCTCGCCCATTACCACGTGAAAGAGCAGTGGCTGATAAAAAGGGATTGCAAAGGCCTACAATCGCCGCACTTGTTCTTGCTGCTGGTCAATCTCGCCGAATGGAAGGTCAGAACAAATTGTTGATGCAGATAGATGGTATCCCTCTTGTTCGGCATACTGTCGAGAGGATTATAGCCTCAAACATCAATGAGATCGTGGTGGTCACCGGCCACCAGGATAACGAGATACTGGAAGCCCTGAAGGGCCTTAAAGCCAGTTTTGTATATAATTCGCTATATGCCGAGGGCTTATCGACATCACTCACTGCTGGTATCAGATCATTAGATGTCGATGCTGTCCTAGTCTGTTTGGGCGATATGCCGGCCATCGGCGCCAACCATATCAATCGCTTGATTTCGGAATTTAGTCCTGAAAATGGTCGTGCTATTGGTGTGCCTGTTCACAATGGTAAGCGCGGAAACCCAGTACTGTGGGCTCGATGTTTTTTCGACGAAATGTGTGATGCATCAGGGGATGTCGGCGCGCGTCATCTGATCGGTGCTCACGAGGGCCTTGTCTATGAAGTGCAATTTGGAGACACTGCTGTTCTGACGGATCTTGATACGCCGGCGCAGTGGTCGGATTACTTGTCCTAGCTATGTTAGCTTTTGGCACATCGCTTACTACGTCCACAAAGGGGGGAGACTATGCTCGATGGCGGCGGTCAGTCGCACAAGACTGATGTTATTATTATTGGTGCGGGGCCTGTGGGCCTATTCGCGGTTTTTGAATTAGGTTTACTTGGGTTGTCGTCTCATGTGATCGATATTCTTGATCGGCCTGGGGGACAGTGCGCAGAACTCTATCCTGAAAAGCCTATTCTGGATATTCCCAGCCGTTTAAAAGTTACAGGCCAAGAGTTATCTGATGACCTGATGGCGCAGATTGAACCGTTCACACCAACTTTTCATTTTCAGCAAATGGCGGAAAAAATTGAGAAGATGGAAAATGGCCACTGGCGTCTGACTACGGACCTTGCCACTATAATCGAGGCGCCGGTAATTGTTATTGCAGGTGGAGGTGGCAGTTTTACTCCGAAAAAACCTAAGATCGAAGGCATTGAAGCCTTTGAAGGCACTTCCGTATTTTATTCGGTCCGTAAGATGGAACAGTTCAAGGACAAGCACGTTCTCATAGCAGGGGGCGGTGACTCCGCCTTGGACTGGACCGTGAACCTTAACCCCATTGTTGCCAGTATGACGCTTGTGCATCGCCGTAACGAGTTCCGAGGTATGCAAGCTACTGTTGATCAGATGTATGCACTCAAGGAAGAAGGTAAAGTCAATCTGCAGATTGGAGACATTGTCCGTCTCAACGGTGATAACGGGCAAGTCAAATCTGTGACTATGAAGAGCAAGGAATCTAAAGAAGAAGTTGAAATATCTTGTGATACGGTTTTGCCATTCTATGGCTTAACTATGAAACTGGGGCCTATCGCCGAATGGGGAATAAACCTAGAGAAGAACCGTATTCCTGTGGATACGGAAAAATTTGAGACCACCGAAAAGGGCATCTTCTGTATTGGTGATATGTGCACTTACCCTGGCAAATTGAAGCTTATATTGTCCGGTTTCCATGAATCTGCTTTAATGGCTCACGGTTGTTTCCATTATGCCAGGCCGGATCAAAAGCTGAGGTTTGAGCACACAACCTCAAGCTCTTCTATACAGGCTAAGTTGGGTGCCTCCTGATATCGCTCACTAGTCTAGGGCATGAATAGCCATTATGAAGATTGTTGTTACCCTGCCAGGGGGCGATACTAAAAATATAAATGCCCTGCTGGGGAACACTGTAATGGACACAATGCGTGCAGCGCGGCTGCCTATTCGCGCTGAATGCGGTGGGGCCATGGCCTGTGCTACGTGTCATGTATCGATTGATCCAAAATGGATCGGTAGAGTTGGCTATGCAAGTGGTGAGGAACAAGATTTACTTGTCGAGTCAGAATACTGCACGGACTCTTCGCGTCTTGCATGCCAGATTGTGATTAAAGAGGGCTTGAATGGACTTCTTATAATCCTTCAGCCCGATTCATTCGAAGAGTAAGTTATGGGAAGTCTGCAAGAACAGATCGCACAGCGACGCACCTTTGCCATCATTTCACACCCGGATGCTGGTAAAACGACCTTGACGGAGAAGCTACTGTTATTCGGTGGTGCGATTCAACTGGCTGGTGCAGTAAAAGCTAAAGGTGAGAGACGCCGTGCGCGTTCGGACTGGATGAAAGTCGAGCAGGAGCGCGGCATCTCAGTAGCCTCCGCTGTTATGACATATGAATACCAAGGTCATACATTCAATTTGCTTGATACGCCAGGCCACGAAGATTTCAGTGAAGATACCTACCGCACACTTACTGCCGTGGACTCGGCTGTCATGGTGTTGGATGTAGCTAAAGGCATAGAGGCTCAGACGTTAAAATTGTTTCAAGTATGCCGCCTCCGTGACATGCCCATAGTCACCTTTGTAAACAAACTAGATCGAGAAGGTGAAGATCCTTTTGCGATATTGGAGGAAATAGAGGACCGGCTAGCCCTTGACGTTTCTCCTGTCAGTTGGCCGATTGGAATGGGACGAGAATTTCTGGGCTGCTATGACCTGGTTGGAGATAAGCTTATTCTTATGCCACGAAGTAAAGGTGAAAAATTAGGAGAGAGTATTGAATGTAATAGTCTGGAAGATTCAAAACTTGATGAACTATTACCCGCTGAGGCATTAAAAAAACTGCGTGAAGATGTGAATATGATCCGAGGTCTTTGCAAGCCTTTTGATAAAGAGGCTTATCTTGAGGGCCATATGACACCTGTCTACTTTGGAAGTGCGCTAAATAATTTCGGTGTCCGCGAAATTCTAAATGGCCTGACAGAATTTGCACCGCCACCACAATCTAGCTCTGCAGCAGAACGATTGATCGCTCCGGGGGAATCTAAGGTCTCCGGATTCGTTTTTAAAATTCAAGCTAATATGGATCCAAAGCACCGTGATCGTATTGCATTTGTGCGTTTGTCATCAGGCCATTTTAAACGCGGTGCAAAATTACTTCATGTGCGCTCTGGAAAAGTGTTACCTGTGCATAACCCGCAACTATTTTTAGCTCGCGATCGTGCTACGGCAGAAGAGGCATGGCCTGGAGATATAGTAGGTATTCCCAATCATGGCAATTTACGCATCGGTGATACTTTGACCGAAGGGGAAGAGTTGCATATCACTGGGATACCAACGTTTGCACCAGAGCTCCTGCAAGCCGCACGTCCTATGGACCCACTTAAAGCTAAGCATGTTGGTCGCGCTTTGCAGCAATTGGCAGAAGAAGGGGCAGCTAGCATATTTAAACCCCGCTTTGGTACTGATTGGATTGTAGGTGTTGTGGGCGCTCTGCAATTTGATGTCTTAGCAGACCGAATACGCTACGAATATAATGTGCCCGTAAAATTTGAGTCAACTGAGCTTTATACGGCGAGATGGATTGATGCCCCCAATCACAATGCCTTAAAGAAATTCATCGATGATAATAATTATAGTATTGCCGAGGATCACGATAGCACGCCGGTATTTTTGGCTCGCAACGATTGGCATTTGAATCGCACCATTGAAGACAACCCAGAGATCACGTTTCTTAAGACAAGAGAGCTAATGCGATAAATTACTTTATTCAATTTGCTGAGAAGGGACTATTAAAATGATGGAAATTAAACGTTTGGAGGTGGGACCACGTATGAGCCAGGCTGTCATTCATGGCGACAAGATTTATTTTTCTGGACAGGTTTCCAGCGAACCTGTTGGTGATGTGAAGGGTCAGACCACAGCAATCTTGAAGCAGATTGATGGGCTTTTGGCGAGGTGCGGGACTAACAAAGCAGGTCTCCTGTCTGCCAATATTTACCTTGCTGATATTAATACATTTTCTCAAATGAATGAGGCTTGGGAATCTTGGGCCGCAGAAGGTGCGTTGCCAGCAAGAACCACGGTAGAAGCTAAATTGGCAGGTCCAGAGTATCTAGTAGAAATTACGGTAATCGCTGCATCACAAGCCCTTCAATGAGTACTTTTAATGGCGATAAGTGCCTCCTAGAGCGCTCTCTCTAATGCTAATAGCGGTTCTCTATTTTTGGACAAATTGCCAGTCACCGTTGGGTTTCATACAAGCTGTGCCGTAAGCCTGCTCACGGTTACCGCCAATAACGATCTCTTGTTGATACTCGCGACAGGGACGGCCGTCTAAAGTTCGGCCTTTACGCGTAACTATAATGTCTCTCGAGCGATTGTTTTGTTTCCATGTAATTTGACCACCAATGCGAGCAGTGTTCGCGCGCGCTAATGCATCTTTGTGCGCGCGTCTTTGTGACTCGGATAATTCGTTGAAAATAAAAAGACCTAAAGCCGTTAGTCCCAGGAATTTTATCGTGTTGTAGTCGCTGAAGTGACCACTAAATCTTGAACGCCGGTGACCGTAGGGGCGCCTAGTGCCCGAGTGATTATATGTGCGTGGCCAATTATAAGTGCCATAATTACCTAGACCAAAGCTGTAAAATGAAAATTTGGAAACAGGGTTCACAAAAAATCTTGGAGATTTGTGGCGGTTGCGGTGCACTCTGTACTGGTTGCGATTATGCCAATTACGTTTATTCAAATTGTTATTGTTGCCATACCGATCATAGTGTTCGTGTCTATTATCAAGATCTCGCACCTGCCGATCATCTGCATTAGCCGGGCCGATAGGCGCTAAAAATAGTGCCGTGAATATAGTACTTACAGTGGCCAATTTGAAACGACGGACAAGTTCTAACATGATCTTGCCTCCTGCTATTATCCCAAAAATTTATCCTAGTTCTGAGATGTGGCAACTCTATGGCAGGGTTCGATATTTTTTGTGGGATGAGGTTCGCTTATGGGTCATGCCCTTAAGTAGTGGATACTAAAAAGGCTTTTGTGATCCACCCACACTTTTAGTGGAGAAAAACCAGATGCACGCGCAATATTCTGAAATTCGCCAATCTCATACTTATGTGAATTTTCTGTGTGAATTCGTTCGCCGGATTTAAAATTAAATGTATGTCCGTTCACTCGCACGGACTGTTGATCAAGGCTCACCAGAAAGATTTCCATACGACCCATTTTGGCATTGTACAAAGCCTCATGCCGAAAGCGCTTTGCATCAAAGTTACCACCAATTTCACGGTTAATCCGCCGTAAAAGGTTTAAGCTAAAAGATGATGTAACTCCTTTTTTATCATTATACGCAGCGTTCAAAATTTTATGATCTTTTTTGAGATCGACTCCGATAATCATGCTACCACCGGGCTGCACAATTTTAGCTGAATTTACTAGAAAAGCCTTTGCTTCATCACTAGTAAAATTACCGATTGTTGAGCCTGGAAAAAACCCAACATTGCAGCCGTCGCGGGCATTATTAGGTAGTTGGAATGGTTGTGTAAAATCAGTGGTTATCGGCCACACTTTAAGTTTGGGATAGTCCTTGGCAATATTTGAGGCCGCTTGCATAAGATGATGACGCGAAATATCTACAGGTATGTATGATTCTAGCTTCGTGGCAGCATCTAGAAGGATACGTACTTTAATGCTTGAGCCACTGCCGAATTCTATTAAGTGAGCTCCTAAGCCCATTAAACTCGCGATTTCCTCTGCATGCTCTTTGAGCAGAGCAATCTCGGTTCGAGTAGGATAATACTCAGGCGTTCTACAGATCTCATCAAATAGCTGTGACCCGCGTTGGTCATATAAATATTTGCATGGAATTGATTTCCGCTTCTGCGATAAGCCGGTTAAGACATCACTCTTAAAGTGAAATTGCGATGAATCTTCTTCAGATTTGTTGGTTTGCTCGAACTGTATGTAATGGCTCTGGTTTGACTGAGTCATATGTCCTCCGCTAGACGAACGCCACCAAATTGCCAGCGCATATGAGGATAGAAAAAATTACGGTATGTCTGACGGATGTGATCTACTGGTGTCGCACAGGATCCTCCGCGCATTACTATCTGATTGATCATAAATTTGCCGTTGTATTCGCCTACAGCGCCGGCCATGGGAACGAATCCGGGGTAAGGGCTATAAGGGCTTTGGGTCCACTCCCATAGGTCGCCAAACATCTGTGTAAGACTATCAGCGTTACCAGATGATTGGGGGGCCAGCACATTGCTCTCTAAGAAATTACCCTGCAAGGATACTGTTTTTGAAGCAGTTTCCCATTCTGCTTCAGTAGGTAAGCGCTTCCTAGCCCACCTCGCATAAGCGTCGGCCTCATAAAAGCTAACGTGGGAGACTGGAGCTTCTGGATCCAGGGTTCTCAATCCACTCAGTGTAAAAACTTTCCATAGCCCTTCGTTATCACATTGCCAGTATTGTGGTGCTGTCCATGAATTATCCGCAACGCATGACCATCCATCAGAGAGCCAAAGCTCTGGACGTCCATATCCATCATCGGCCATAAATTTTAACCACTCACCATTCGTGATCAAACGATTTGCTATACGGTATGGATTTAGCCTGACTGTGTGACACGGTGCCTCATTGTCGTAAGCAAACCCATCTCCGTTATGGCCTATTTCGTGATCTCCTCCAGGAAAATCTATCCAGCAGAAGGTACTTGCGTCTCTAATCGCATGGGGTTTTGTATCGTGGTAAGAAGGCCATGTGGGGTTGCATGAAAGGGCGTGAAGAATATCCATCAGAATTAATTCCTGATGTTGTTCTTCGTGATTACACCCTAGTTCGATCAGCCTGGCGGCTCGCTGCCAAGTTTCGCCTTCCGCGTTAGCGATAAATACAGACATTCGTGAGTCTACATGAACTCGATATCGTTCAATTTCCGAGCAAGATGGGCGAGTAAGTAGACCGCGTTGCGGGCGCGGATGTCTTGCGCCAAGGCTTTCATAGTAGGAGTTGAATAGGTAGCGGTACGCAGTATCAAATACAGTGTATTTTGTATCGAATGCTGCAAGAACCATGGTTTCAAAAAACCAAGTGGTGTGAGCTAGATGCCACTTTGTTGGACTAGCATCGGCCATAGATTGGACGGCTTGATCCTCAGCGGATAGGGGGGCAGCTATGGCACAGGACCTGCTGCGAACGCGGTCATACCTTGCAGCTAAATTCTTGCGAGATACAGGCTGTGTCATCGCTGCTGCAGTGCCCTGCCTCTGGTGGCGGCTTTCGGTCACTGTGTTATCCCTTCAATTTTGTCTGGGCATGCGAAATACTCCAGCCTCAGAATCCTAGTGGCTGAAGTACTCGGTGGAAACCCTTAAACCATTGCAATATTGAGAAGTTTTCGGCCTATTTGTAGATATTTTGGCAGGCACTATGTAAAATATTGATAAATATAGATCTTTTTTAGTCTCCTTGTTGAGTTATTAAATCATTTCTAATGCTTGGTTCTTTACGTGGAGGTACAAAATTGAGTAGTATGATCGTGACTGGAAGTGCCTCTTTGGGCTTTCAGAGTGTATTTAGGTTTGGCCATGAGGTGAACCTTTGCGCGTCACGTTGCTCCGTGGAGGACTGGCTTTGCGCCCGATGCCTGCATTTTTCTTGGCATCAAAACTCCTCCTTATAGCAATAGGATTCATATCGCGATTATTTGCGATGAGCAAACGCATGTTGTACCCGTCGTACTACGAGGGTGAAGGAGAATAAAAATGTTGAATTCACGTGTTCCTGTTCTGGCGTCTGATAGTGGGTTGTCCGCCTACATGGTTGCCATCAAAAAATTTCCCATGCTTGAGCCTGAGCAAGAGTACATGTTGGCGCATCGTTACGCTGCCCACGATGACCTTGAGGCTGCTCATGAACTCGTGACGAGTCATTTGCGCCTCGTGGCAAAAATAGCTATGGGCTATCGGTTTTACGGATTGCCTGTTTCTGATTTGATTTCCGAAGGAAACGTTGGACTGATGCGGGCAGTGAAGAAATTTGATCCCGAGCGAGGGTTCAGGCTTGCAACGTATGCCATGTGGTGGATCAAGGCTGCTATAAACGAATATGTGCTGAGCTCTTGGTCGCTGGTGAAGGTTGGTACTGTTGCTGCGCAGAAGAAACTATTCTTCAATTTGCGCAAGCTGAAAGCGAAACTTGGACAGTACGGTGAGGGTGATATCTCCGATGAAGCAGCGGAGACGATTGCACGTCGTCTCGATGTTAGCACGACCGAAGTCATTAATATGGACAGGCGTTTAACACGCTCAGATGCCTCTCTCAATCAGCCAGTGATTGAAGATGGAGATGCTGAACGTCAGGATTTGTTAGTTGATGAATCGCCAGATCAGGAGACTGTTCTGGCCGAAAAAGAGGAGCGTGCACTAGGCGTGGGGCTGTTGAGGCAGGCTATGGACTGCTTGAATAAGCGTGAGCGGCATATCATTGAGGAGCGCCGACTAGCTGAAAACCCACGCACACTTGAGGATATTGGCCAAGAATACGGCATCAGTCGCGAGCGTGTGCGCCAAATAGAAAATCGAGCGTTTGAGAAACTCCAGAAAGCGGTTCTTGCTATGTCATCCAGACTTGAGAGTGAATCGGCTATGGCTTCTCCAAGTCTGTAATATTCTACTTTGCTAGTAAAATTTTTGCAGAAAGAATTGTTTTCTAGATTATTTCCAGCAGACTCTCGTGTATCAACGTTCCACGCGAAATGGTTGGATCAATAGACTATCAAGTCTTGATTCTCTGGGTGATCGGAAAGCCGGTAAACCAACAATCATGTCTTTATAACCAGCTGATGGTGCAGCCTGGTAGGTTGCAAATATATAGTCCCACCAAGGCAAGAAAAATCCGAAGTTTCTATCGGTTTCAGCTTGGACCACAGAGTGATGAACTCTATGCATAAGGGGGGTGACCACCACTAGTCTGAGCCAACGGTCAATGGTAGGTGTAATCGCGACGTTGCCATGGTTAAACATGGCTGCTGCATTTAGAATAACTTCAAACATGATGACGGCAGCCACTGGTGCACCTAGAATGATGATGGCGCCAGACTTAATAACAAGTGATAGAATTATTTCTATCGGATGGAAGCGCAATCCTGTTGTTGCGTCTAATTCCAAATCTGCATGATGCACTCGATGCAGACGCCACAAGATGGGAATGGCATGGAAGGCACGGTGCTGTGCATAAATTAAAGCATCTAAAGCGAGAAGTGACACTAAAAAGGCTAGCCAACCCAAAGTATCTATGAGGTTCAAAAGGCCCCAGTTGTTTGCTGAGGCCATCGCTGCTACACCGGCCGGGATAATGGGTGCTGCAAGTCGAGTGAATGTCGCACTGATAGCTGCGATTCCTAGATTTCCACTCCAGCGAAGGGTTAGACTCTGCCTAAGAGCTCTTAAGGGAGCAGCACGTTCCCATACCATCATGGTAAGTAAGACCCCCACAAAAGTACCAAGTCGTATCTGTGGTTCTAACTCTATGAGCAGTGCTGTAATATCTTTCATCCGTACATTTAATTGTTGGTGGCTATTTTACTGTAAATGCCCGCCTCTAATTTTTAGCGGCATTACATATATGTTCTCTGAATGATAGCGCAAAGTGCAGTGTATTAGTTCAATGGAAAAAGCCCGCCTTTAGGCGGGCTTTTATTCATTTGGCCAGGGCCAAATCACTTAATTTTACCTTCTTTGAAGACAACATGTTTACGAACCACCGGGTCGTATTTTTTCATTTCCATTTTTTCTGTGATATTACGCGGGTTCTTTTTGGTGACATAATAATACCCAGTCCCCGCAGTGCTTTCTAATTTGATCTGAATAGTGGCCGGTTTTGCCATAAAACTTGTCCTATTTTCGAGAGGCCAGTGAAGCTAGTATTATATTACCCACTAATTAATGAGCGGCGCACAATACACTGCCGGAACTTAGTGTCAAGGTTTGGGGAAACAGAAAATATATTGTTATCAGGGTTTTATAGCAATTTGTGCACCGCGATCAGGCGTTACTACACGCAATAATTCTGGATCACTAACAATTCGCCGTGCGACCTCTATATCTAGAGCTACGTTTGTTCGCATTTCTGCAGGACATTCTCTCCTTAGGGAGATCACTTCTTCATCGCTACCCCGAGGGGGATTAAGCCATTGTGGCCGGGCAGCAACCATGGGGTTCGGTGAGATGAACAGATGCGAAATTACTTCACCAGCGGGTGATATCTCTCCACTCAGGCAAATATCAGGGAGTATTCCGAGTCCGTGCAAGCCTACTCCGCTCGGCGCTGCAGCACGGGACCATGTAAGCGAAATTTCTCCATTATTGGGTAGTCGGATTATTGTTTGAACCGACCCTTTACCTAGGGTGACAGTGCCTATAACAATAGCGCGATGGTTGTCTTGCAAAGCTGCTGTCAATATTTCGGCAGCCGACGCCGCGCGGCCATCAACAATAATCACAATTGGGAGGCCATCAGCTATATCCCCTCTTACTGCCTTGTAAGATTGATTTGATCTGGGATGCCGGCCGTGTAGCTGAGTGATGGAACCGTGTTCAAGAAATAGGTCAGCGACTTTGATTGCTTGATTGAGTAGGCCTCCCGGATCGCCTCGTAAATCGAGAATTAGTCCCCTGAGACCACCGGCAGCTTCATCCTTTGCCTCAAATAACGCGTCTTCTACAGCTAGGGCCGTACGTTGGTTGAAGCTTTTAATATGTAACTCAGCTACTCCATTCACAACCTGGCTCGTTACAGTATCGGGTACAACGAGTTTTCGTTGGGCTTTAATAGTCAGAAGTTCTAATTCACCTTTGCGTTTGATGGTGAGTGTGATTGGCCCTTCGCTGCGTCCTTCCAAGCTCCTACGTATATCAGGTAAGGATTTTTCTGCGAGCATGATACCATTTGCTGTGATGATCATATCACCAATCAAAATACCAACTTCTGCTGCTGGGCCATCTTTTACGATGGATTGCACAAGCGCTCCATCGTCCGCCTTTATCACTCGGATTCCAAGACCAATAACGCCATCTCGCAAAAGCCGATTTCGCGCTGCATTTTCCCTATCAGCATAGCGGGAGAATTCATCTAACCTGGACAGGGCACCATTAAACATCGCCGTATAAAAATCTTCAGGTTCAGCTTGGTGAAATGGTTCTGATTCACGTCGGGCCGCAAGAACCACATCTATCATTGCTCTTGACCACAGCGGTAAATCGTCCTTGGGCGCTTTCCCGAGGTCAATCGGTAAGTCTTCTCCAATCCTTAAGAAGATGCGACCTGCTTTTATAGAAAAAGAGGCTTCTTCTCCAATACTCCCCAGTTCGTCTAAAGCACCGGCAAAGAGTTCGTTTATGCTTGGCTCATAAAGCGCTCGTTCTCTAATTTCTTCAAAACCCTGTTTGATTACTGCACCCATGAATGAAACATCTAGTCCGTCTACAATAACGGGACTATAGGCCCGAGTAATCGAACGATCTCCAACAGTTGTACATCCGCTGATAAGAACAATTGCAGTTGCAATTAGGATATATTTTAACATGGTATTTATTTGGTAATGGGCAAGACTGAATGTCATCACTAGCGTTTGTTATATTTGCGAGCCTTGCGCTTAGGCGCAGCGCCACGTGCTGAGAAGCTTTGGTGTGTTCTTACTCGTTTTCTAGGTAGCTTTTTTATTTTTGTTTCGCCTATTTTATCAGTTTGATCAGCATACTCAAATACAATGCCTCCGGAAATATCGTCGGTGCTCAGTAGGCGAACATCAACCACATCGCCAATACGTAGTTTCAGTCTATACCTGCGGCCTATAAGTAGATGGTGTGCTTCATCAAGGTCATAAAAATCTGCAGGTAAATTGCGTGTTGGAATAATGCCATCAGCGCCATTCTCGTCTAGGGTTACAAATACACCGAAACGAGCAACGCCATTAATACGGCCACGGAAAATAGCTCCTGTTTGCTCTGAGAGGAATGCGGCGGTGAATCGGTCTATGGTTTCACGTTCAGCGGCTGAGGCTCGTCGCTCTGACTTTGATATAAATTCAGTAATTTTGTGCAGGTCTGGGTCATGTTTTTTATTCCATCCGCCTTCCCCAAGCCTCTCAGAGGAGATAAGGGCGCGATGGACTAAAAGATCTGAATATCGTCTTATTGGCGAAGTGAAGTGGGCATACTTTTGAAGGCTAAGCCCAAAGTGACCAATGTTATTAGGACTATAAATAGCTTGGGCTTGGGTTCGTAATATCAGCATATTAACCATATGCTCATGTGGTCCGCCGCAAACTTGCGCTATAAGGCGATTAAAATCAACGGGACGCGCTGAACCCGCACGAGGAAACTTTAAGTCTAAGGTTTGTAGAGATTTGCGCAGAGTATTAATTCTGTCAGGATCAGGCTTGTCGTGAACGCGAAATACAGTGGGATATGCTGATAGCCCGAGCGTCTCTGCAGCGGCAACATTGGCGGAAATCATAAACTCTTCAATCAGCTTGTGGCTGTCATAATTTGGCTGGCGAACAACCCCTTTAACGTTTCCCTTTTTATCAACAACGATCTTACGTTCTACAAGATTGAGATCCAGAGACCCACGTTTTTTACGTGCTTTTTGTAATGCTTGGAACGCCTTGTAAATAGGGGTGATCACGCTTTCCATAAGAGGTTCGGTCACTTTATCGGGGTTTCCGTCGTGAGCAGCCTGTACTTGTTGATATGTCAGTCTGGCCTGAGAGCGCATGAGCCCACGAATGAACTCATGACGTAATAACTTTCCTTCGTCGTTAATCCACATATGCACAGCTAAGCACGGGCGATCTTCATTGGGTCTGAGTGAACACCAACCGTTGGATATTATCTCGGGCAGCATGGGTACAACTTTATCCGGGAAGTAGACTGAATTACCTCTCTCAAAAGCATTCCGGTCTAAGGGATCACCAGTTCGTACATACCAAGCTACATCAGCTATCGCGACGAGCAGATGCCAACCATTCGGATTTGATGGATCAGTATCGGGCTCTGCCCAGATAGCATCATCAAAATCCCGGGCATCATCGCCATCAATTGTAACAAGTGGAGTATTTCTTAGGTCGTCACGTGTGTTTAATGGGGCTGCTTTACAATGATTTGCTTGCGCAATTGCATCATCACTAAAGATGTTAGGTATTCCATTAGTATGAATTGCTATTAAACTAAGATTCTTACCTGCATTTTGCGGCCCAAGGCGCTCAACAACGCGAGCCTTTTGCGGGCCATATTTTGGCATATCTAATAAGTCTACCAAGACCAGGTCACCGGACACCGCCGCACCAGCATCTTTTGGCGAAATTAAAACCTCGTTGCGGTATCTCTTATCTACAGGTCGTAGATGCCCTCTATCGCCATCATTGCTAGCCTCATAGACACCCATAATTCTTCTAGCGTCAGTCTTGATACGTTTAATAGGTCGCGCCTCGTAGGTATTGTCATGTGAAGGTGCAAGCCGCGCTAGAACTTGATCGCCGATAGTGAAGGTTTCGCCGTGTTGACGGCCCTTCCTTTTGTATTTTGAAGAATTCGGGATGAAAACAATTATCGGTGGAGAGCCTTTAAATTTCCATTTTACTGGCTTGGCAAGTAACTCACCATCCTTATTGGTACTGGTAATTTCAATGATATCAACGCGTGGTAGAGGATTTTGAGCATCCAGGAAGACTTTGGAGGCCTTGGGTCTTTTATCTTCTCGTTGCTTCGGTTTTCGAGTTTTAGTCAACCGTTAGGCTTTCGGCACGTCGGCTGAATTTATTTTGATACCGTTGGGACTGTCTACTTCAGCCTCAGTCTTGATCTTAGCCTTAGTCTTAGTCTTAGCCTTAGTCTTAGCCTTAGCCTTAGCCTTAGCCTTAGCCTTAGCCTTAGCCTTAGCCTTAGCCTTAGCCTTAGCCTTAGCCTTAGCCTTAG